>DATKFK010000862.1:0-10651 GCA_035544375.1 Thermoanaerobaculia bacterium | reverse complement strand
TTGCCCTCGTTCGAAGAAGATGATGGCCGCCACGACCAGCACGATGATCACGCCGATCAGCGCCAGGTCGAAGGCCGTGATGTCGCCAGCCTTGGCCTTCGAGAACATGCGCACGGCGGCGTCCGGCATGTCGGTGACGATGCCGGCGAAGATGATCAGCGAGATGCCGTTGCCGATGCCGCGCTCGCTGATCTGCTCGCCCAGCCACATGACGAAGGCGGTGCCGGTCGTCAGGGTGATCACGGTCATGGTGACGAAGCCCCAGCCGGCGCGGCCGGCGGGCACCAGCGGCAGGCCTCCCGGCGAGGTCATCTTCTCGAGGTAGAAGGCGATGCCGCTGCCCTGGATGATCGAGATGACGACGGTGCCGTAGCGGGTGTACTGGGTGATCTTCTTGCGCCCCAGCTCGCCTTCCTTGGACAGCTTCTCGAGGTACGGCCACACCACCGTCAGCAGCTGCAGGATGATCGAGGCGGTGATGTAGGGCATGATGCCCAGCGAGAAGATCGCGATCCGCCGCAGGCTGCCGCCGGTGAACGTGTTGATGAAACCCAGGAAGGAGTCGGCCTGTGCGTTCATGAACGCCAGCAGTGCCGCCGGGTCGATGCCCGGCGTCGGGATGGCGCAGCCGATGCGGTATACCGCCAGCAGTCCGAAGGTGAACAGGACCCGCTTGCGCAGCTCAGGAATCGCGAAGATGTTGCGGAAGCTCTCGATCACGCTTGCAGCTCCTCACAGCTGCCGCCCGCCGCCTCGATCTTGGCGCGGGCGGACTTGCTGAAGCGGTGGGCCTTGATCCTGAATGCCCGGCCGACCTCGCCCATCCCCAACACTTTGACCGGCCGGCCCGCACGGGCCAGGCCGCGGGCCACCAGGACTTCGGGCGTGACTTCGTTCGCCGGGGTGGCAGCCGGATCCAGCTTCTCGAGCTGGGAGAGGTTGACCACCGTGTACTCGGTGCGGAAGATGTTGGTGAAGCCGCGCTTCGGCACCCGCCGCACGAGCGGCATCTGTCCGCCCTCGAAGCCCGCCCGGTGGGTATGGCCCGAGCGCGACTTCTGCCCCTTCTCGCCGCGGCCGGCGGTCTTGCCGGTGCCCGACCCCGGCCCGCGTCCCAGCCGCTTGCGGGCGTGTCTGCTCCCCTTGGCCGGCGATAGCTCGTGCAGCTTCATGGCTTCTCCTCGACAATCTCCAGCAGGTACCCGACCTTTGCAATGGCGCCGCGGACCGCCGGCGTGTCGCGGCGCACCACCTCGTCACGGATCCGGCGCAGGCCCAGCCCTCGCAGCACCTCGCGGTGGGGGCGCCGGGTGCCGATCACGCTGCGCACCTGGCGGATCCGGATCGTCTTCTCAACTTCCTGGTTGCTGGCCATCTCGCCTTCTCCTCGCAAGCCCCTGGTTGTGCGTCGCGCTGCTACTCGGACCCCTGGGACGACGACGAACCGGGCAGGGGCTGCTCGCCGCCGGCGCCGCTGGCGGGGCGCTGGCTGCCGGCCGCGCCCCGCGGGCCCCGGCTCCCCGTCCTCCTGCCCCACCCCGCTCTCGATCGCCGCGCCTGCCTCCCGGCGGCGCCGGCGGCGCCGGCCGGCGCGCCCGCGCGGGGGTGGGCGCCTTCTGCCCGTCGCCGGCCCCTTCGAGCGGCGGCAGGCCGCGCAGGCGGCGCACGTCGTCCTCGTGGCGCAGGCTGAGCAGCGCGTGGAACGTCGCCTTCACCACGTTGTGCGGGTTGGTCGAGCCCAGCGACTTGGTCAGGATGTCCTGGATGCCCGCCGTCTCGAGCACCGCCCGCACCGGACCGCCGGCGATGACGCCCGTGCCTTCGGAGGCCGGTTTCAACAGCACCCGGCCGGCGCCGAAGACACCGATCGTCTCGTGCGGGATCGAGGTGCCCTTGATCGGCACCTGCACCATGTTGCGCTTGGCGATCTCGATCCCCTTGCGGATGGCCATGGGGACCTCCTTCGCCTTGCCGGCGCCATACCCGACCCGGCCGTTGCCGTCGCCGATCACCACCAGCGCCGAGAAGGAGAAGTTCTTGCCTCCCTTGACGACCTTGGTGACGCGGTTGATGTGGACGACCTGTTCGAAAAACTCGCTCTCGCGCTCGAATTCCCTGGCCAAGCTCTCTCCTTCGTGCGCCCGCGACGCTCGCCGGCGGCGTCATCCGCCGCCGCTGCGCGCGCCACAGGCCACTAGAATTGCAAACCCTTCTCGCGGGCGGCCTCGGCCAATGCCTTGACGTTGCCGTGGTAGATGTAGCCCCCACGGTCGAAGACCACCCTTTCGATGCCGCGCTCGCGGGCCCGCTCCGCCACCAGCTCGCCCACCAGCTTGGCCGCCTCCTGGCTGGCCGCCGACTTCGAGAGCCGGCTGCGCACCGCCGGATCGGCCGACGCGGCCGCGGCCAAGGTGACCCCGCGCGTGTCGTCGATCACCTGGGCGTAGATGTAACGCAGGCTCTTGTACACCGACAGCCGCGGCCGCTCGCCGGTGCCGTGCACCCGCGTCCGCACCCGCAGGTGGGCGCGCTGGCGGCGCTCCCGCTTCTGCTTCATCCGCTTGCTCACATGGTCGCTCATCGCGCGGCTCCTCGCATGCCCCCGCTATTTACCGCCGGCCTTGCCAACCTTGCGGCGCAGGACCTCGTTGGTGTACTTGATGCCCTTGCCCTTGTAGGGATCGGGCTTGCGCAGCCGCCGGATCTCGGCCGCCACCTGGCCGACCTGCTGGCGGTCGGCGCCGGTCACCGTCACCCGGTTGACCTTGGCCTCGATCTCGATCTTGATCCCCGGCGGGATGGCGAAGATCACCGGATGGGAGTAGCCGAGCGCGAACTGCACGGCGTTGCCCTTGACCTCGGCGCGGTAACCCACGCCGACGATGTCCAGCTGCTTGGTGAAGCCCGCCGACACCCCCTGCACGGCGTTGGCGAGCAGCGCCCGCAGCAAACCGTGCTTGGAGCGCTCCGGACCGCTGTCGCCGCTGCGCGCGACGGTGATCACCCCGGCATCGTCCACCGCCACCGGGAAGCCGTCGAACAGCGGCTGCTCGACCCGCCCCTTGGGCCCCTCGGCGATGAACTGGCCGTCCTTCACCTCGATGCGCGTCCCCTTGGGGACCGCGATCGGCATCTTTCCAATCCGCGACATGGCTCGTCTCCTACCAGAGCTCGCACAGCAGCTCGCCGCCCAGCCGGCGCTCGCGCGCCTGGCGGTCGGTCAGCAATCCCTGCGACGTCGACACGATGCCGACCCCCAGTCCGTTGCGCACCGGCTGGATCTCGCCGGCCCGCCTGTAGACCCGGCGCCCCGGACGGCTGACCCGCGCCAGGTGGTTGATCGCCGGCGTGCCCTCGGGGCTGTAGCGCAGGAAGATGCGGATGACGCCCACCGGCTCGCCCTCCGCCGGCTCGATCTGCCGCAGGTTCTTGATGAAGCCCTCCTCCTTGAGCAGCCGGACGACCTCGAGCTTGAGCTTCGAGCTCGGCACGTCGAGACGGTCGTGCTTCGACAGGTGGGCATTCCGGATCCGGGTCAGCAGATCCGAGATGGGGTCGGTCATGCTCATCAGTTCTCTCCTAGCATCTCGGGCTGGCGTTCCGTTCGTAGGGGGAGGCGGGCAGGCGGCTACCAGCTTGCCTTGATCACCCCGGGAAGGTACCCCTGCAACGCCAGGTCCCGGAGATGGATGCGGCAGAGCCCGAACTTGCGGTAGTAACCGCGCGGGCGGCCGCAGATTCTACACCGGTTCCGGTGCCTGACCTCGAACTTGGGCTTCCTGTTGTTCTTGGCGACTTTTGCGGTGGTGGCCACGAGAGTGTCTCCTTGCGTCCGGCTAGCGTCCTGCGTCGGGGCGGGCGAACGGCATGCCCAGCTCGCGCAGCAGATAAAGGGCCCGCTCGTCGTTGCCGGCGGTGGTGACGATGGTGATGTTCATCCCCTTCGGACGCTCGACCTTGTTGTAGTCGATCTCGAGGAAGATCAGGTGGTCGCGGATGCCCATCGTGTAGTTGCCGCGGCCGTCGAAGCTCTTCGGCGACACGCCGCGGAAGTCGCGGACGCGCGGCAGCGCCACCGAGATGAAGCGGTCCAGGAAGTCCCACATCCGCGCGCCGCGCAGGGTGACGCGGCAGCCGATGGGCATGCCGGCGCGCAGCTTGAAAGCGGCGATCGACTTCTGGGCGCGGGTCACGGTCGGGTGCTGGCCGGCCAGCGCCCCCATCTCCTCGACCGCGTCGTCGAGGATCTTGATGTTCTGGATCGCCTCGCCCATGCCCATGTTGAGCGAGATCCGCTCGAGGCGCGGCACCGCCATCGTGTTCTCGATGCCGAACTCCCGCTTGAGCTTGGGCACCACGTCCTCGAGGTAACGGCGCCTGAGGCGCGGCACGTAGGGCTGGCGCTGGGCGCCCGCCGGAGTCGCCGCCGCCGCGGCGCCGCCCTCGGCCGTCGCCGCCGCGGCGCCCTTCTTGCCTGCCGCACCCTTGCCCGCCGGCGCGGACGTCGATTTCGCGGCCTTGCCCTTGCCGCCGCCGGCCGCCTGGTTCCCGGGGTTCGATTCGCTGTTCTTCGCCATGCTGTCGGTCCTCGCGCCTTGCCTGATCGCTAGCTGAAGTTGGCGCCGCAGCGCTTGCAAACGCGCACGCCGCGCCCGTCTTCCAGGCGCTTGCGCCCGATCCGCGACGGCTCGCCGCACTCCGGGCAGATCACCTTGAGATTGGACACCTGGACCGGCGCCTCGCGCTCGAGGATGCCGCCCTGGATGCCTTTCTGGGGATTCGGCTTGGTGTGCCGCTTGATCATGTTGACGTGCTCGACGATCGCCCTGCCGCTGCCGGACAGCACGCGCAGCACGCGGCCGCGGGCGCCCCGGTTCTTGCCGGCGGTGACGAGCACCTGGTCGTTCTTCCGCACCTTGAGCTTCTCCATGTCTCGCTCCCTTGCTCTCTCGCTGCCGCCTCGCGCCTCAGATGACTTCCGGCGCCAGCGACACGATCTTCATGAAACGCCGCTCTCGCAGCTCGCGCGCCACCGGGCCGAAGACGCGGGTGCCGATCGGCTCGCCGGCATCGTTGACCAGCACCGCCGAGTTGGTGTCGAAGCGGATGTAGCTGCCGTCCTTGCGCCGCTGCTCCTTGACCGTGCGCACGATCACCGCCTTGACCACCTGGCCCTTCTTGACGGTGCCGTCGGGCGCCGCCTCCTTGACCGAGGCGGTGATGACGTCGCCCAGCCGCCCGTACTGGCCGGCCGAGCCGCCGCGCAGGTGGATGCAGGCGATCTTCTTCGCCCCCGAGTTGTCTGCCACGTCGAGCAGTGTTCCCATCTGGATCATGGTCTCAATTCCCCGGCCCTACTCGGCCCGCTTCAGGATCTCCCGCACCCGCCATCGCTTGCTCCGGGACAGGGGCCGGCTGGAGACGATCTCCACCAGGTCGCCCACCGCGCAACGGTTCTCCGCGTCGTGGGCGGCGAACTTGCTGGTCTTCTTCATGTAGCGGTGATACAGGCGGTGGGTGGTGGTGTTCTCGACGGTGACGATCACCGTCTTCTCCATCTTGTTGCTCACCACCTTGCCCACCTTCACCTGCACGCGGCGCGGCGCCGCCGATGCCGCCACCGTGGCGGGACCCGCCGCGGCCGCAACCGGCGCCGCCGCCTTTGCTACATCAGCGGCCTGCGGTTCACCGCCCGCGGCCTGCTCCTTCGTCTCCCTCGTACGAGCCATGGCCTCTCCTATCCTTGCTTCTCACGCAGCACGGTCAGCACCCGCGCCAGGTCCTTGCGCACCTCGCGCACCCGCGACGGCTTCTCGAGCTGGCCGGTCACCTTCTGCAACCGCAGGGCGAACAGCTGCTCGCACAGGTCGCGCTCCTTGTCCCGCAGGTCCTCGACCGTTTGCTCACGCATCTGCGACGCTTTCATCGGCTCACCTCGGCTCGTGATGACGGGTGATGAACTTGGTCTTGATCGACAGCTTGTGCGAGGCCAGGCGCATCGCCTGCTCCGCCACGTCGGCCGGCACCCCTTCGAGCTCGTACAGGATGCGCGCCGGCTTCACCACGGCCACCCACTCCTCGGGGTTGCCCTTGCCCTTGCCCATGCGGGTCTCGAGCGGCTTCTTGGTGATCGGCTTGTCGGGGAACACCCGGATCCACACCTTGCCGCCGCGCTTGACGTGGCGGGTGATGGCGATACGGGCAGCCTCGATCTGGCGCGCCGTCACCCAGCCGGCCTCCAGCGCCTGCAGGCCGTAGTCGCCGAAGGACATGTAGGTGCCGCCCTTCGACATACCCTTGCGCCGCCCGCGCTGCTGCTTCCTGAACTTGACCTTCTTCGGCATCAACATGATCGTTCACTCCGTGATTCCATTATCGGCTCAGGCGCTCTGATCCGACAGTCGCGCTCAAGCGCTCGCTCTCCTGCTCTTCTCCTTCAGCAGGTCGCCCTTGTACACCCATACCTTGACGCCGATCACGCCGTAGGTGGTGCGCGCCTCGCCCAGGCCGTAGTCGATGTCGGCCTTCAGCGTGTGCAGCGGCAGCCGCCCTTCCTGGTACCACTCGGAGCGCGCGATCTCGGCGCCGCCCAGCCGGCCGGACACCATGATCTTGACCCCCTTGGCGCCGAAGCGGAAGGCCGATTCCATCGCCTTCTTCATCGCGCGGCGGAAGGAGACGCGCCGCACCAGCTGGCCGGCAATCGATTCCGCCACCAGCTGGGCGTCGAGCTCGGGACGCTGGATCTCCTGGATGTTGATGTGCACCTCGCGGCCCATCTCCTTCTGCAGGTCGTCGCGCAGCTTGTCCACCTCGGCCCCGCGGCGGCCGATGATGATGCCGGGCCGCGAGGTGTAGATGGTCACCCGCAGCTTGTCGGCGGCGCGCTCGATGTCCACCTCGGAGACGCCGGCGTGCTGCAGCCGCTCCTTGAGCTTGCGGCGGAGCTTCAGGTCTTCGTGCAGCGTGTCGGCGTAGTGGCTGTCGCCGTACCAGCGCGAGTGCCAGGTCTTGTTGTAGACCAGCCGGAACCCGTAGGGGTGTGTTTTCTGACCCACGATTCGATTACCTCTCTGGCTCGGGGCCCTTGCGGGTGTCGAGCTTGATCGTGATGTGGCTCTGCCGCTTGAGCACCCGGAACGCCCGGCCCATCGGCGCCGGCCGGATGCGCTTCGCCATCGGCCCGCCGTCGACGAAGATCTCCTTGACGTAGAGCCGGTCGACGTCGACGTGGTCCTCGCGGTGCTCGGCGTTGGCGATCGCCGACTTCAGGCATTTCTGGACGTGACGCGCCGCCGCCTTGTGGGTGACCCCCAGCAGGTTCACCGCTTCCTGAACCGCCTTGCCGCGGATCAGGTCGGCCACCAGGCGCATCTTCTGCGCCGAGCCATGCACGTAACGAAGTCGCGCTGTGACTTCCATGATCGTCAACCCTCCGGTCACCGGGGGCGGGCCCCCTTCTCGACCTTCTTGCCGCTGTGGCCCCGGAAGGTGCGGGTCATGGCGAACTCGCCCAGCTTGTGGCCGACCATGTTCTCGGTGATGTACACCGGAATGAACTTGGCGCCGTTGTGCACGGCGATGGTCAGGTTCACCATGTCTGGGACCACGGTGGAGCGGCGAGACCAGGTCTTGATCACCCGGTTGTCGCCACGCGAACGGGCGGTCTCCACCTTGTTCGCCAGGTGGCCGTCGACGAATGCGCCCTTGTGGACTGAACGCGGCATGGTTTGCCTCGCCTCCTATTTCTGATTCCGGCGGCGGACGATCATCTGGTCCGTGCGCTTGTTGTTACGGGTCTTGTAGCCCTTGGTCGGCACGCCCCATGGGGTCGTCGGATGGCGGCCGCCCGAGGTGCGCCCCTCGCCGCCACCCATCGGGTGATCGACCGGGTTCATCGACACGCCGCGGTTGTGCGGGCGCCGGCCCAGCCAGCGCTTGCGCCCGGCCTTGCCGAAGGAGATGTTCTCGTGCTCCAGGTTGCCGACCTGCCCGACGGTGGCGTAGCACTCGACGTGCACCCGCCGCACCTCGCCCGAAGGCAGCTTGACCTGCGCCCAACCGCCGTCGCGCGCCATCAGCTGCGCGCCGGCGCCGGCGCTGCGCACCATCTGCCCGCCCTTGCCGAGCTTGAGCTCGATGTTGTGGATGACGGTGCCGAGCGGGATGAGGCGCAGCGGCAGCGAGTTGCCGACGTTGACCTCGGCCTTCTCGCCCGACATCACCGAGGCGCCCACCTCGAGGCCGTTGGGCCACAGGATGTAGCGCTTGTCGCCGTCGGCGTAGTGCAGCAGCGCGATGCGCGCCGAGCGGTTGGGGTCGTACTCGATGGTGGCGACCCGCGCCGGGATGCCGTGCTTGTCGCGCCGGAAATCGATGACCCGGTAGCGCCGCTTGTGCCCGCCGCCGCGCCACCACGAGGTCAGCTCGCCGCGGTTGTTGCGCCCGCCGCTGCTGCTCTTGCCCTCGGTGAGCGGCTTGTGCGGCCTCTCGACGGTGATCTCGTCCCCGGTGAGATAGGTCTGGAAACGGCTTGCCGCGTTGGTCGGCTTTCTCTGTTTGATCGCCATCGTCTTACATCCCCTCGAAGAACTCGATCGGCTTCTCGCCTGCCGCGAGCCTGACGTAAGCCTTCTTCCAGTCGGGGCGCCGGCCGCTGAACTTCCCCTGGCGGCGGGTCTTGCCGTGGCAGTTGGCGATGCGCACCTCGGCCACCTTGACCTTGAACTGCGCCTGCACGGCGCGCAGCACCTCGATCTTGTTGGCGTCGCGGTGCACCTCGAAAGCGATGATGTTGCCGGTCTCGCGCTGCACCGCCGACTTCTCGGTGATCAGCGGCCGCCGGATCACGTCCTGGTTTCTCATTTCGCCAGCACCTCCACCAGCCGGTTGAGCGCCATCTCGCTGAGCACCAGGAAGGGCCGGTCCACCACGTCGTAGACGTTGACCGCCATCGCGTCCACCGTCTTCACGGCGCGGTTGTTGCGGGCCGCCAGCTCCAGGTTGTGGTTGTCGTGGGTGTCGACCAGGAGCGCCTTGCCGTCGATGCCGATGCCGTGCAGGCGAGCGATCAGCTCGCGCGTCCGGTGGCTGCCCAGGTCCAGGTTCTCGAGCACCACGATGCGTTCCTCGGCGATCTTGCGCGACAGCGCCGATTTGAGGGCATTCTTCTTCTCGCGCACCGACAGGCTCTTCGCGTAGCTGCGCGGCACCGGGCCCCAGACGATGCCGCCATGGCGCCATTTCGGGTTGCGGATGTCGCCGGTGCGCGCCCGGCCGGTGCCCTTCTGCCGCCACAGCTTCTTGCCCGAGCCCGACACCTCGGCGCGGGTCTTGGTCTTGTGCGTGCCGCGGCGGCGCCCGGCGAGATACGCCTGCACCGCCTCGTGGATCAGGTGCTCGTTGTAGGGATAGCCGAAGATCGTCTCCGGCAGCTCGATCTCGCGCAGCTGCCGGTTGTCGAAGTTCTTAACTGAAATCTTCATTCCCGCTCCTCTGCCGGTGACCCCAAGCCCGGCCTCAGCCGCGCTTCGCCCGCTTGATCGCCACGTACGCGTGGCGCGCACCCGGCACCGCGCCGCGCAGGTAGATCAGGTTCTGCTCCGCGTCCACCTTGATCACCTGCAGGTTCTTGACCGTGATCCGTTCGCCGCCCATGCGGCCGCCGGCCCGCATACCCGGGAACACGCGCGACGGGAAGGCCGACGCGCCGATCGAGCCGGGCGCGCGGTGGAACATCGAGCCGTGGGTGGCGCGGCCGCCGGCGAAGCCGTGGCGCTTGACGACACCCTGGAAGCCCTTGCCCTTGCTGGTCGCGACCACGTCCACGTACTGCTTCTCCTCGAAGATGGTGGCCTTGACCTCGTCGCCCGGCTTGACCTCTTCGCCGTCGGAAAGACGGAACTCCATCAGCCGCGCCAGCGCCGCCACCCCGGCCTTGCCGAAGTGCCCCAGCCGCGGCTTGGTCACCCTCTTCGGCGGGCGGTCCTCGACCAGGCCGAGTTGCACGGCCTCGTAGCCGTCGATGGCCCGGGTCTTGCGCTGCACCACCAGGCAGGGGCCGGCCTTGACCACGGTCACCGGCACCACCGAGCCGTCCTCGGCGTAGATCTGCGTCATCCCCAGCTTGCGTCCCAGCATGCCTTCCATCGCCGTATCCCTCGAAGTTCGCAACGTCAACCTGAGTCAGGGGACCGCGCCGCCCGCCGCTATTTCCCGAAAGCCTTGATCTCGACGTCGACGCCGGCCGGCAGCTCCAGCTTCATCAACGCGTCGACCGTCTGGCTGGTGGGCTCGAAAATGTCGAGCAGCCGCTTGTGCGTCCGGATCTCGAACTGCTCGCGCGACTTCTTGTCGACGTGCGGCGAGCGGTTGACCGTGTAGCGCGAAATGTGCGTCGGCAGCGGTATCGGACCCACCACCCGCGCGCCGGTGCGGCGCGCCGTGTCCAGGATCTCGTGCGTCGACGTATCCAGGATGCGATAGTCGAACGCCTTCAGGCGGATGCGTATCTTCTCGTTGACCATAATCCTAGTCTCCACTCCTACGGAGATGCTCGGCACTGCTATTCACCGACCGAGCACTACTCAAAGCATCCATCGGATCTCCCCCGCATCCCCTCGTTCCCCTTCCCACCCTCCGGGGGGAAGGG
>DATKFK010000861.1:0-4769 GCA_035544375.1 Thermoanaerobaculia bacterium | reverse complement strand
GGGGTGACGGTGCTCGAGGTGGTGCCGTCGATGCTGGCGGCGCTCCTCGACGAGGCGGCGCGCCGGGTGGCGGCCGGCGCCCCCCTCCCGCCGCTCGCCGCCCTGCGCTGGCTGATCGCGACCGGCGAGGCCCTGCCGCCGGAGCCCTGCCGGCAATGGCTGCGCCGCTATCCCCGGGCGGCCCTGCTCAACGCCTACGGCCCCACCGAGTGCTCGGACGACGTGACCCACCACGTCCTGCGCGCCGCCCCGCCCGCAGGCGCCGCGGCGGTGCCGATCGGGCGCCCGCTCGCCAACCTCCGGCTCTACGTGCTCGACCCCGCGTCGCGGCCGGTGCCCGCCGGCGCTCCCGGCGAGCTGTGCGTCGGCGGCGCCGGGGTGGGCCGCGGCTATCTCGGCGACCCGGCGCGGACCGCGGCGGTGTTCGTCCCCGACGCCTTCGCGGCCGCCGCCGGGGCCCGCCTGTACCGCACCGGCGATCTCGCCCGGCAGCTGGCGGACGGCTGCCTCGAGTTCCTCGGCCGGCTCGACCACCAGGTCAAGATCCGCGGCGTCCGCATCGAGCTCGGCGAGATCGAGGCGGTCTTGGCGTCGCATGCGGCGCTGCGCCAGTCGGTGGTCACCGCGCGACAGCACCCGGCAGGAGGCGGCCCCTACCTGGTCGCCTATGTCGTCGCCGCCGCCGAGCCGGCGCCCACCGTCACCGAGCTGCGCAGGTGGCTGCTGGCGAAGCTGCCCGAGGCCATGGTGCCCGCCGTCTTCGTGCCGCTCGCCGCCCTGCCGCTGACCCCGAGGGGCAAGGTCGACCGCCGCGCGCTGCCGGCTCCCGGCGGCGTCCGTCCGGATCTCGGCGCGGCCTATGTCGCGCCGCGCAACGCCGCCGAGCAGGTGGTGGCTGCCCTCTGGGCGGAGCTGCTCGGGCTCGAGCGCGTGGGGGCCCGCGACAGCTTCTTCGACCTCGGCGGCCACTCGCTGCTGGCCACCCGGCTGGTGGCCCGGTTGCAGCGTGTCTTTCAGGTGGAGCTGCCGCTGCTCGGGCTCTTCGAGCGGCCAACCGTCGAGGGGGTTGTGGCGCAGATCGCCGGCCTCGGCGGCGGGGCCGAGGTCGCCGAAGAAACCGCCCGGCTGTTCCTCGCGGCGTCGGAGCTCCCGGCAGCCGAGCGCGCTCCCGGTTTCGAGCGGCTGCTGCGCGACCGCGGTCTCGACCTGCCCGCCGCCCAGGAGATCCCGCGCTGCGCCGAGAGCGAGGCCGCGCCCCTGTCGCTGAGCCAGGAGGGGCTCTGGTTCAGCGAACAGCTGGCGGGGGACGGTGCGGCCTACAACCTGACGGTCGCCGTGCGCCTCGCGGTCCCCCTCGACCTGGGCCGCTTCCAGGGCGCGGTCGACGAGATCGTGCGCCGTCACGAGGCGCTGCGCACCTGCTTCCGGGTGGAGGGGGGGGTGCCGGTGCAGCTGGTGGCGCCGGCGCGGCGTCTCGCCGTCACGCTGGTCGAGCTCGGGGCGCTCCCTGCCGCGGCGCGCCACCGCGAGCTGCGAGCGCTCGCCCAGGATGCGGCGCGGCGCCGCTTCGACCTGACGCGGGGGCCCTTGCTGCGGGTGGACCTGGCCCGGCTGGCGGACGCCGACTTCGTGCTGCTTTTGACCATGCACCACATCGTCTCGGACGGTTGGTCGATGGCGATCTTCGTCGGCGAGCTCGCGGCCCTCTACGGCGCCGGCGCCGAGCTGCCGCCGCTGCGCGTCCAGTACCGTGACTTCGCCCGGTGGCAGCGGCGACGGCTGTCCGGCGATGTTCTCGAAGCGCAGCTCGCCTATTGGCGCCGGCAGCTCGCGGGCTCCCCGGCGCGGTTGCGCCTGCCGACCGATCGGCTCCGCCCGGCGGTCGCGAGCACGCGCGGCGGCGCCCTTCCCTTCCAGGTCGCGGCCCCGCTCGCCGCCAGCCTGCGGGCCCTGGGCCGGCAGGAGGGCGCGACGCTGTTCATGGTCCTGCTGGCCGGCTTCAAGATCTTGCTGCGTGCCTATGCCGGGCAGGACGACATCGCCGTCGGCACCTATTTCGCCAACCGCGCCCGCCGGGAGGTGGAAGGGCTGATCGGGTTCTTCGTCAACACCCTGGTCCTGCGCACCCAGCTGGGCGGCGATCCGACCTGCCGCGAGCTGCTGGCCCGGGTGCGCCGGACCACCCTGGGAGCCTACGCGCATCAGGACCTGCCGTTCTCGAAGCTGGTGGAGGCGTTGTCGCCCCGGCGCGACCCCAGTCACAACCCGCTGTTCCAGGTGGTGCTCAGCCTGGACAACTTCCCGCCGCCCCAGGCGGGCGCCGGCCTGGCGGTGGAACCGGTGCCTCTCGCGACCGGCACGGCGAAGTTCGACCTCGCCCTCGAGATGAAGGAAACCGGGGAGGCGCTGGCGGGGCTGCTCGAGTGGAACGCCGACCTGTTCGAGCCGGCCACCCCGGGCCGCATGCTCGCTCACTACCGCACGATCCTGCAGTGGATGGTGGACGCGCCCGACCGCCCGCTCTCCTCCCTGTCGCTGGCCGGCGGCGCCGCGGCCGCCCTCGACTTCAACGCGGACCTGGATGGGGCGGCCTGAGATTCTCTCTAAAGGAGTCTGCCATGTTGCATACGCGATCCTCGATCCTCCGCTTCACTTTTTCCTGCTGCCTGGCGAGCATGCTCGCGATCGGCCCTGCGGCCCTGGCTCGCCAGCCGGCAACCGCGGCTGCCGGCACGCTGAGCCAGCGGGACCGCGACGCCGGCATCGAGTCTTTGACCCGGACGCAGCAAGAGCTCCTACAGGCCAGCGCCGGCCTCTCCGCTGCCCAGTGGAGCTGGAAGCCTGCGCCCGACCGCTGGTCCATCGCCGAGGTCACCGAGCATCTGACCCTGGCCGAGCCCGCGCTCTTGAAGATGATCACCGAGATCATCGCCTCGCCCACCGTGGTGGCGGACAACGCGCGGATCCCCGACGCGAGGGTGTTCGAGTTCCTGCTCGATCGCACGGTCAAGAACAAGGCGCCGGAAGAGCTCTCGCCCAAGGGACAATGGCGGTCGCGCGACGACCAGGTGAATGCTTTCCTCGCGGTGCGTGCCCGGACCATCGCCTACTTGCGGACGACCAGGGAGGACCTGCGCGCGCATGGCATGGCCTCTGCCATGGGGATGACGGATGCTTTCCAGTGGTTTCTATACATTTCTGGTCACACCGCGCGCCATATCGCCCAGATCGAGGAGGTGAAGCGGGCGCCCAACTATCCGCAGGAGTGACCATGAGCCCTGCTGCCGACCCCACCACCCGCCTTGCGCCGGTCCACGAGCTGGTCGCCGGCATCGCCTCGCGGCATCCCGAGCGGACGGCGATCGAAGCCGGCGAGCGGCGGGTGAGCTACGCCGAGCTCGCGGCGCACGCCAACGGCCTCGGGGTCCTGCTGCTGGCCGCGGGCACGCCCCGGGGAACCATGGTCGCCGTGCTGGCGGAGGATCCGCTGGCCGTGATCCCGGCGCTGCTCGGCATCCTCGCGGCCGGCCTGGTGTTCGTCCCCCTCGACCCGAGGCTCCCCGAGCGCCGCCTGGCGCAGATGCTCGCGGCAATCGATCCGGGCTGGTTGCTCGTCGAGCCCGGCCTCGCCGGCCTGGCCGAGCGTCTCGCCGCCGCCTCAAGGCCCCGGCTCGCGGTGCTGGACGAGGCGGCGGCGGCCCGCGCCGGCGCGCCGCTCGGGGTCGCCACGCAACCCGACGATCCCTGCTACGTGTACTTCACCTCGGGCTCGACCGGCAGCCCCAAGGGAATCGTGGGACGCCGCAAAGGGCTCGATCACTTCATCCGCTGGGAGATCTCCACCCTGGGCATCGAGGTCGGGACCCGGGTCAGCCAGCTCACCATCCCGACCCACGACCCGTTCCTGCGCGACGTCTTCGTGCCGCTGTGCGCCGGCGGCACGGTGTGCGTGCCGCCGGACCCGCCGGCGCGCCTCGAGCCGGGACGGCTGGTCGCCTGGCTCGATCGGCGCGACGTCCACCTGGTTCACACGATCCCCTCGCTGCTGCGCGCGCTGCTCGGCGAACCGCTCCATCCCGGGCTGTTCCCGGGCCTGCGGTGGATGCTGCTGGCCGGCGAGCCGCTGCTGCCGGCCGACGTCCGCGGCTTCCGCGCTGTGTTCGGCGGCCGCATCGAGCTGGTGAACCTCTACGGCCCGACCGAGACGACGTTGGCCAAGCTCTTCCACCGCGTCCAGCCGGAGGACCTGGAGCGACCGGTCATTCCGATTGGCCGGCCGATCGACGGCGCCAGGGCGGTGGTGGTCGCGGAGGGCGGCGAGATCTGCCCGCCGGGCGTGGCGGGGGAGATCTATCTCCGCACGCCGTTCCGTTCCCTCGGCTACCTGGGCCGTCCCGACCTCACCCGCGAGGTCTTCATCCCCAACCGGTTCAGCGGCGACCCGGACGACATCGTCTACAAGACCGGCGACCGCGGCCGGGTGCGGAGCGACGGCGCCATCGAGCTCCTGGGCAGGATCGACCACCAGGTCAAGATCCGCGGCGTCCGCGTCGAGCCGGCGGAGATCGAGAGCGCGCTGCGCGAGCACGAGCAGGTGCGCGACGCCGTGGTGGTCGCCCGCGACGACGGCGACTCAGGGTCGAGCCTGTGCGCCTACGTCGTGGCCGCCGGCTGGCCGCCGGCCCAGGCGCTGCGCGACTTCCTGGCGCAGCGCCTGCCGGAGGTCATGATTCCCGCGGCCTTCGTCGAGCTCGACCGGCTGCCGCGCA
>DATKFK010000860.1:0-7428 GCA_035544375.1 Thermoanaerobaculia bacterium | reverse complement strand
GCGGGGATCGTCGGGCTGGCCTCGAGGTTGGTCCATGCCGTGAAGAGCCGCCGCCGCGGGAGGGTCGATGCCGCCGCTCCTTAGGGTCGAGCATCTGACCCGGACCTTCGCCGGCCTCGCGGCGCTGCACGGCGTGAGCTTCGAGCTCGAGGCCGGCGGCATCTACGGCTTGATCGGTCCCAACGGCGCCGGCAAGACGACCCTGCTGGCGATCCTGGCAGGCGCCCTGCGGCCCACCGCCGGGAGGATCGTCTTCGAGGAGCGCGACGTGACCGGCGAGCCGGCCTACGCCGCGGTCCGCGCCGGCATCGTGCGGACCCACCAGGTGCCGCGCCCCTTCCGCACCCTCTCGGTCCTCGACAACGTCGAGGTGGGGATCCGCTTCGGCCGCGCCCGGACGGCGGGCCGAGGAGCGGCTGGCAGCGCGGCGGCGCCCGGCGCGGCGGCTGGCGGCGCGGCGGTGGGCGGTGCCATGCAGGTGCTCGAGCGGGTCGGCCTGGCGCAGCGGGCGAGGGCGGCGGCGGGCACGCTCTCGGTGGGCGACCAGAAGCGGCTCGAGGTGGCGCGCGCCCTTGCCGCGCGGCCCAGCCTGCTGCTGTGCGACGAGATCTGCAGCGGCTTGACCGCGGCCGAGGCCGAGTCCCTGCTGCGCCTGCTGCGCGAGATCAGGGCGGCCGGCACCACCATCCTCTACGTCGAGCACGACCTCAAGGCGATCATGGCCATCTGCGACCGGGTCATCGTGATGGACCACGGCCAGAAGCTCGCCGAGGGTTCGCCGGCGGCGGTGCAGAGAGACCCCGCCGTCATCGAGGCCTACATCGGCGGCAAGGGCGGCAAGGGTGGCGCGGCGCCGCCGGCCGGGGCGGCAGGGACGGTGGAGGGCTGATGGCCGCCGAGGGGTGGCAGGATTCCGGAGCGAAGGCGGATGGCGGCGAGCGCCTGCTCCAGGCGACCGGCCTTCAGGTCGCCTACGGGGCCGTCCAGATCGTCTGGGGTGTCGATCTGTCGGTGGATCGCGGCCAGGTGGTCGCCGTCATCGGCCCCAACGGCGCCGGCAAGACGACGACGCTGCGGGCTCTTGCCGGCCTTCTACCTGCTCATCGGGGAACAATCATCTTCGGCGGCCAGGACGTGACCGCCGAGCCGGCGCACGTCCGGGTGCGCCGCCACCTGTGCCTCGTTCCCGAGGGCCGCCAGCTCTGGCCGAGGATGACGGTCGAGGAGAACCTCCTGATGGGGGCTTATCCCAAGCCAATGCGGCCGCAGGCCAGGCAGCAGCTCGCCCACGTCTACGATCTCTTTCCGCGTCTGTTGGAGCGCCGCCACCAGCCCTGCGGCACTCTCTCCGGAGGCGAGCAGCAGATGTGCGCCATCGGCAGGGGCCTGATGGCCCAGCCCCTGCTTCTCCTATTGGACGAGCCGTCCCTGGGCCTGGCGCCCATCCTGGTAGAGCAGGTGTTCCAGCTTATCAGCCGCATCGCCGCCGATGGAGTCACCATTCTCCTCGCCGCCCAAAACGCCAACCAGGCCCTACAGATCGCCAATCACGCCTACGTGATGGAAGCCGGCCGAATAGCCCTCGCGGGCCCCAGCGCCGAGCTGCGAGCCAGCGACCACGTCCGCCGCGCCTACCTGGGCGTCGGCGAGTGATTCGTAATCAGCAGGTCATCGGTTCAATCCCGATCGTCGGCTCCAATAGAATCAATGCTTTATGAGATCGCGGTCAAACTCGCCAGGTGCGTGGGGAAGCATAAGAGAAGCAGGCGAAGGGAATGCGCAGCGCACGCTGTCGAACGGCAGCGCGCGGGGCTGGTACTGCGAACGAGCCTTCCTGCAGGCGAACGCGGCCGCAGTCTCGGCGCAGGCCAGCGGCGTCGCTGTTGCCGATCACCAGAATCCGTAGATTATATGTTGCTACACACAGCCTACGGATTCTGGTGAGCGGTAAGAGCCCAGAAAAGACTACCGGTGCTAAGCCAAGCATTGCGGTGCGAGCCTTATCTCTCCGGCTCTGGGTCCCATCTTTCACCGTCTAGAGGTTGAGTGAGCAGCCGCTGTCCCGGTCCACCAGACCCTCAGACGCAAGCATAGCGAGCAGCAGACCTAAACTCGTCCGATCTCAGCGATCAGGTCACGGGTTTGCTGCTGCTGCGCAGCGGTGTCGCCGAGGCTCTCGAACGCGAGCAGCGCGGATTTGGCATATTCGTGTGCATCACTAGGACGCCCTAATCTGAGGAGTGCGAGTGCCAGGTTGAAGCGGGCCTGAGCAGCGTGGTAGATGTTGTCAGATGCCTCAAAAAGGCGTAGTGCCTCTCGGAAGTGGGGAAGGGTGCGTTCGAGATGCCCGGCGAAGCCGTAGGCTCTCCCAAGCAGATTGTGCGTAACAGCCAATTGACTTACTGCGTCGTCTGGTAAGATATTCAAGGCGTCGCGATAGAAGCTCGCCGCTTCATCGAGGTAACGGAGGTGGCGCGCCGATGGCCTATCTGTGATCGGGGGCCCCTCCGAGAAGCGCGCCAATGTGATGGAACCGAGCAAGCGATAGCATTCTCCGCGGCCAAGCCGGTCATGTGTGTGACGTAGCTCAAGGCTCCTCCGGCACCAGAATTCGGCCTTATTGAGGTCACGCTGGGTGGGCACTTCCAGCAAGGCCCGGCTGAGATTGAATGCGCAGCCTGCGGCGAAAGCTCGATAGCCGAACCGCTCAGAGAGACTTAGAGCCTCTTCGTACGCCGGAAGCAATCGGCTTGGCGAAAGCGAGAGCGTATATCGCCGAGGCGAATGAGAGTGCCCGCAAGCGTGTGGAACGCCTCTAGCTTCTCCTGATTCAGTTCGTTGTGAGAGTCAGAATAGGGTGCGACATGCTGGCGAGCCCGTTTGACCTTAAGTTCCAGAAGGCGCTCGGCCTCGCCCCATTGTCGCTCTTCTTCTGCCAACGCCACGCGGTATTCAATAACCAGGTGCCACTCGCGCTCTCGGCCAGGAAGGGGACTGTCATCTCCTGGATTCACGAACTGTGGCAGGATCTCCGCCACCACGCCGCGGGGCAGCCTCACGGGGCAATGACTTCTTCGCGGACGAAATGGAGGCGGAGGACGCCGGGTTGTTTGCCCTCATCGAAATGGCAGTGCACGGCGTCGCGGATCTTCCCGTGTAGGCTGTCCAGATCGTCAGCTTCAGTGAAGATCGCCTCTCCGAGAGCGCGAGCCGTATAGCCGCCCTCGGGGGCCTCCTCGACAAGGAAGATCAGCTCGCTCATGGATCTCTGATTATAAACGGGTGTTGGCCTGCGCGGGAGAGCCGCCGGCCCATGCGGCCCTCCCGCACTCTTCCGCCACTCGAGCAGGAAGGCGCGGTGCAAGCGCGCGCGACACACACGGGCTCAGGGTTTGGCCAGGGCGCGGTCGCCGAAGACACGGCGCACCACAGGCCAGGGCGGCCCAGGGTTGCAGGACCCCTGACCGGCGAAGCGCCCGAGGGCTGTGTGTCGCGCGTGTCGCGCGCGCGCCTGAACGACAGCAAGCGGTCGCTTGGGCGGGCCCTGCCGCTGGCCGCCATCGCGGTACAGGCCCCCCCGTCTCGTCCTCGTCGTGCTGGGCGCCGATCGGATGCCGGTCCCGGCGCCCGCCGAGCGTGCTCTCCTCGTCCTCGCCGGCGTCGGCACCGCCCTGGTCCTCACCGGCGGCAATCTCTACCTCGCCCATACCGTTGCCCAGGTGAGGCCCTGGCGCCGCACCCTGGCCGCCGCCTGGGTGCTCGTGCTCGCCGCGTCCGGCGGCCTGGTGCTGCCGCTGATCGTGGCCGGCATCAGCGCCCGCAGCGTGCCGCAGGTGCTCGGCTCCGGCCGGCTCGATTGGACGTGGGCGCTGCTCGCCGCCCTCGCGCACGAGCTGACCGCTGCCAGGTGCGTGCTCGCCAGCGCTGCCTGGGCGGCGCCGGGGCGGCCGGGGCGCTGCTCGCCGGGGCCGCGGCGCTGCCGGCTGGCGGCGAGGCCCCCTGCCGGCGGGTGTGGCAGGGGCCGCTGCGCTGCCGCAGCCCGCAGCAGATCGGATTGCCTGCCGAGCGGGCTGCGGCCGCAGCTTCGTCTCGCAGCAAGCCGAGATCGCCCATCTCCGTCATTGCCCGCGCCGACGGCCCGGAGCCGGCAGCGGGCCTGCGATCTGACCGCCGACGCTGCAGGCTGGCTCCTGCGGTCGGAGCGGCACACGGCCGGCCGCCGCGCCGGCCGCGGCCGCGGTCCCGGGACGGCTGGACCCGGTGCCGGCTGCGGTGCCGGCAGGGGTGCCAGCACTGGAATCCGGCGCCCTGCGGACACTGCCAGCCGCCGCGTGCCGGCAGAGCGGCTCGTTGCCGGCTCGGGTTGGCCCTGCCAGCCGAAGGTGCCGAGGCCGCCGCGGGGACCGCGCCGGCCCCTCGAGATCGGGATTCGCAGGGTGCGGTGCTCCGGAGACCACGGACGGGGGTGTGCGGCAGGACGCCCTACCTGCTCCTTTCCTGAGCGGGCTGCTCCCCCCCCCTCGCCGCACTCGGTGGGCACCACGCCGGGTGCCCGGGGGTCAAGGTCGGCGAAGCCGCCGAGCGCAGCGAGGGCAACCCTCGATGAGAAGGCCACCCGGTGTCAATGCGAGGGGCGCGCGGGGGAGGGCCCGTCGACGTTGATTAGGGCAAGGCCGGTCTCGGCCCCTCGTCGATCGCCGGAGGCGCCGCCGGTCGCATGGCTGCCTGGAAAGCTCGATGCCGGTCGCACCAGCACAGCCGGCGGCGTCAGCGTCGCGGCTCGACGTCGGCTCGCTGGTTCCTCCCTACCTGGAACCTGGAGTACCTGGTAAGGGCACGGCCGGTCCAGTCCTGCGATCGGTCGCCGGAAGCGCCGCCGGTCGGATGGCCGCCCGGAGAGTTCGACCGCCGATGACGCCTGCGCTGTCGACGGCCGCCGAGGGGGTGGCCGCTGCGATTCGCAGTTCCAATGAGAGCAGCTGGTCGGGGCGAGCGAGTCTGGTGACGCTTCCATTCGCACTCTACAAGAGCGCCCGCGATCCGGGGCTCCGTGAATGTGGCGATAGACGATGCAGAGATCCACTCGCAAGCTGCGCAAGCCAGCAAGAGAGCCCTGCAGGTGCCGACATCGGCGGCGTTGGCATGACAGTCGTGGCGGGGGTGGACGGCGGCAGCGTGCTCACCCTTGGTTCACAACTGTTGAAAGCCATGTGCCGGCCGGCAATCCAAGACTGTTCGCCTTCCTCCGTGGGCTAGTCTGCATGCTACAATCACATTGGCTCGCTCTGGAGATTGACTATGCGCGCACGCTTAAAGCATACATTGAATCCGGTTTTGGGATGCCGTTCCTGGCACTCCGTGAGATGGTCGAGGACCTCACAACAATCGTGCTCGGATCGGCCTGACACGTAGGTGGCGACGGCAGCGGCAGCGGTGGAGGCCAAGGTCGCGAGGGACCGAACGTTCCTCTCAGCTTCGACGGCGTCCGCGCGATCGCGCACGCCGGTCGCTGGCGGCTCGACGCCTGGGTAGCGCGGCCGGTGGACACCACGGAATTCCCGAGTTCGACGGCTGCGCATGACCGCTACCCTCGGCGGTCGAACAGCTGTCACACAACGTAGAGGAGGAGTGCGATGGGCAGCCCAGAACTCGCGCAATACGCAGACTTCTACGCCGATATGACCGACCGGTTCGCGCTGACCGACAATCTCTCGCTATGGCGGGACATCTCCGAGCGGCTGCATCAGCTCACCAGCGAGCCGGAGGACGTCACCTACCGGGACGTGACCGCGAATGGGGTGCCCGCCATCCTGGTGATGCCGGCCGACAGCTCGACGGAGCACATCCTCCTGCACAGCCACTCCGGCGGTTCGGTGACGGCCTCGATGTGGCAGGAGCGCAAGGCCGTCGGGCATCTCGCGAAGGCAGCCGGCTCGCGGGCTCTCGCCATCAACTACCGGCTCGCGCCGGAGGACAAGTTCCCGGCGCAGATCGACGACGTCGAGGCCGCGTACCGGTGGTTGCTCGACCAGGGGTACGACCCGTCACGGATCGCTAGCACCGGCGACTCGATCGGCGGGAACTACGCAGTGAACCTGGCGTTGACCTTGCAGCGCAAGAACGCCCCGCTGCCAGGGGCGGTGCTGTCGATCTCACCGTGGTTCGACATGGAGCTCAAGAACAACACCATCGACACGAACGCAAACACCGACAAGATGCTGAGTCGTGAGCTGCTGCGCGGCTTCACCGATTCCATGCTGGACGGCACCGGGATAGAGCTAACAGATCCGCGGATCAACCTGGCTTACGCGGACCCGGCCGGGCTACCGCCAACGATGATCTACTACGGCGAGTACGAGCTGCTCGTTGACGATTCCAACCAGTTCGCCGACCGGGCCCGCGCCGCCGGCGTCGATCTCGAGCTCCGCTCGCTGCCCGAGGGACAGCACAACTTTTTCCTGGGCGCCGGACATGTTCCGGAGATCACAGCAGCAGTCGCCGAGATGGGTGCATGGCTGCGGTCCAAGATCGGGCTCACGCTGGCAACGGCCTGAACGCCGACCCTCCGCGGGGAGCGTGTTCCGACTCGTGGGAAGACGCCGACTTCCTCGCCGCGGTTCGCGCGACCGGACGGCGCAAACTGATCCTGTGCGCGCTGTGGACCGAGATGTGCATGGCGTTCACCGCGCTCGATGCGATGAGAGAGGGGTACGAGGTGTACCCCGTCGTCGACGCAATCGCCGGCACGTCAGACGAGGCTCACCGTGCCGGGCTCGAGCGCGTGACGCAGGCGGGCGCGCAACCGATCAGCTGGATATCGCTCGCGGGGGAGCTGCAGCGCGACTGGGCACGGGACGAGACCGTTCCCGGAATTGTCGAGACGTCTTCACGGACCGCCCGTCGACATGAGCAGCAAACCGGTTTTGACCAACGCGACGGCAATCCAGCTACCCGGTCTGCGGTTGCAACCGTAAGGAGAACACGATGCGAGCGGCCACGGTCACAGAGTATGGAGCGACTCCCGGGGTGGCGGAGATCCCGACACCGGAGCCGGGACGGGGGCAGGTCCTGATCAAGCTGCGGGCCGCGGGCATGAACCCCATGGACCTTTGGCTCGCCTCCGGCGCGTGGAAGCCGATGCCGGCGACGTTCCCGATGGTGCTCGGCGCCGATGGAGCGGGCGTGATCGAAAAGCTTGGCGAAGGTACGTCGAGGTACTCCGTCCGCGACGTTCTGTTCGGCCAATTGCTGATCGCCCCGCTTGGCTCGGCGGGTACCTACGCCGACTACGTGGCCGTTAGCGAGGATGCGCCGCTCGCGCGAGTTCCAACTGGACTCGATGACGTTGTCGCGGCCGCGCTGCCGACGGCTGGCGGCGCCGGGCTCGCCCTCGTTGACCAGCTCGAGCCGCTCGCCGACAAGACGGTC
>DATKFK010000859.1:0-5698 GCA_035544375.1 Thermoanaerobaculia bacterium | reverse complement strand
GCGGTGGCGGTGACCCGCGACGCCTACGGCGGCGCGCGCGGCGTGGCGGTGGTTGGCTGGACCGAGCGGGAGCCGGACGGCGACGCGCTGCTGGCCGCGCCGCTGTGGCGGGAGCTGCTGGGGGAGGGGCGCCAGCTGGCGCGCGCCGGCGGCGATCTGGCCGGGCGGCCGTATCACCACCTGCTGGCGACGCCGCTGGCCTACCGCGGCGTCTACCTCGGCTACCTGGCGGTGCTCGACAAGGAGGTGCGCGGCGACACCGACGCGTCGTTCACGGTCGACGACCGCCGCTTCCTCGAATCGGTGGCGGCGCTGGCCGGCGTGGCCCTGGACGCCGCCCGCCAGGTGGAGCGCCTCGAGACCCAGCGCGAACGCCTGGAGGAGGAGAACAAGGCGCTCAAGGGGCGGCTGGCTGGCGAGGTGGCGGGCCGCCGCATCGTCGCCTACGCGCCGCCGATGCGGCGGGTGCTCGAGATCGTCGAGCGGGTGGCGCCGCGCGGCGTCAACGTCCTGGTGCGCGGCGAGAGCGGCACCGGCAAGGAGCTGATCGCCAAGCTCCTGCACGTGCAGTCGGGCCGCGAGGGGTCGTTGATCGCCGTCAACTGCGCGGCGCTCCCGGAGTCGCTGCTCGAAAGCGAGCTGTTCGGGATCGAGGGCGGCGTGGCGACCGGGGTGCAGGCCCGGCCGGGCAAGTTCGAGCTGGCCGATCACGGCACCCTGCTGCTGGACGAGATCGGCGACATGCAGGTCTCGCTGCAGGTCAAGCTGCTGCGCGCCCTGCAGGAGCGGGAGGTGGTGCGGGTGGGCGGCCGGCGGCCGATTCCGGTCGACGTGCGGCTGGTCGCCGCGACCCACCAGGACATCGAGGCGCTGGTCGCCGCCGGGCGCAACCGCGAGGACCTCTACTACCGGTTGAAGGGAGTCGAGGTGGAGCTGCCGCCGCTGCGCGAGCGGCGCCAGGACATCCCCCACCTGGTGCGCACCTTCGTCGAGGAGTTCTGCCGCGACGAGGGGATCCCGGTGCCGCAGTTCCGCTCCGAGGCGCTGGCCCTGCTCATCGCCCACGACTTCCCGGGCAACGTGCGCGAGCTCCAGCACCTGGTCGAGGGGGCGGTGTCGCTGGCCGAGCGCGAGATCGACGCCGAGCTGGTGCGCTCGCTCCTGGGCGCGCCGGCGCTGCAGTCGCCGGAGCCTCTCGACCTGTCCGGGATGGAGCGGCGCCACATCGGGCGGGTGCTCAAGCTGGCCGGCGGCAACAAGAGCGAGGCGGCAAGGATCCTGGGCATCGACCGCAAGACCTTGCAGCGCAAGGGGTTCTGAGCCTGGAGCAGGCCCTGGCCGGGGGCCCGGGGCGACCCGTGGGAAGTGTCGGCGCCTGGCGACGATGCCCCCCGCGGGCCTCGTTTGCGAGGTGCCGACCTGGTCTTCGCGATGTCGTGCGAGCGCCATGCGACATTTTGACTCGCACGCGACAATTCTCCCCAAGGCGAGACCCTGACGGGGCGAAAACACCTCTGCCGCCGGCGACGGCAATCGGGCGGCGTGCCAGCCGGGGCAATTTGCCCCAGGCGCCCCGGGGCAGGATGCGGCCCGGCTTCCGGGTCGAGCTGTCAACACATTGACATGTAGAGAGTTAGGGCTGGTGTCCGGATCTCGCCAGGAGCTGGCAGCGGCCTTGCGGTGACAGGGGTGTGAGGATGAGGAGAATCCGATGCCCGATCTGGTCCGCAAGTACGTCGTCGCCGTCCCCCAGGTGCCGGTGAAAGTGCTACTGTCCGCGGCGACCTTGGCCAGCTTTGGCTGGCTGCTGGCGCACGGTCTGGTGCACCCTGTCGTGGTCTACGCCCTACAGCTCTATTTGACGTTCTGAAAAACGTCCCTCCCCTCCCCCGCGATCGCACGGACATGGCTGGTGACGCTGTGCTGAGAGAAGTCACGCTGGCTCTGCCGATGGTGCCCGAGATCGAGATCGAGGCCAGCAAGACCGCGACCGCGGTGGCCGAATCGATGAAGATGAGTCCGGATAGAATCGACGAGGTCCGGATGGCGGTCGTCGAGGCCTGCATCAACGCGATCGAGCACAGCCATGCGAGCGAGCGCGAGGTGTACGTCACCTTCGAGGTGCTCGGGGAGAAGATCCCGGAGAAGCTGCGCATCACGGTCCGGGACACCGGCGTGGGCTTCGTGCCCGAGCATATGGACGAACCCAGGATCGAGGATAAGCTGAAGGCAAGCAGGAAGCGCGGCTGGGGCCTGAAAATCATCCGCGGCCTGATGGATGAGGTGGAGATCCGCTCCGGGGCCGAAGGTACGATCGTCGTGATGAGCAAGCTGCGATGAAAGCGGGGACCTCGATGACCGATAGCCTGAACCTGACCGTCGATCGCCGCGACGGCCTGGCCGTGATCTATACCGAGGGATACATCAACAACCAGGGTGGGGAGGAGATCGCCCGCGCCGCCTACAAGCTGCTCGACGAGGGATTCAAGGTGCTGCTGCTCAACCTGGCGGGCACCAAGATCGTCAACTCGATCGGCATCTCCATCCTCATCGAGATCATCGAGAAGATGATCGAGATCAATGGCAAGCTGGGATTCTGCTGCCTGACGCCGACCATCGACAAGACCTTCCACATCATGGGGCTGGCCCAGTACGCGCCCATTTTCGACAACGAGGAGCATGCCCTTGCCGGTCTCAGCGGGCCCCGAGGTTGAGGTGGCTTCGGCGAGCGCAGGCGCCGTATCGCTGCCGCCGGAAGCCTGGCAGGAGCTGCTGGCGCTGTGCCTGGACGAATCGGCCGACCGAGCGCTGCTCGAGCGGCTGCTGGACCACTGGCGGCACGCGCACGGCGCCGCCTTCGCCGCCGTCTACCTCGAGCGCGAGGGCCGGCTCGAGCTCGAGCTGGTCTCGCCGGCGCCGGGCCTGACGGGGCCGGCGGAGGCAGCCGGCCTGCCGCCGTCGCTCGAGGTTCTGTCTCCGGCCGCCGCCGCGGCGGCGGCCGCCACCGACAGCGCGGGCATGGGCTTGCTGCCGTTCCCCGGCGGCTCACTGCTGTTCTCGCCGCGCCCGCCGGGCGCGTTCGACAGCGGCCCGCTGCCGTTGCTGCTCATGGCGTCGCTCAAGATCCTGCGGCTGCGCCAGGAGATCAAGGAGCAGCAGTTCCAGGTCAACTACCGCGTGGTGGAGCTCGAGTCGCTCTACGACGTCGGCCTGGCGGTCGCCGCCACCCTCGACCTGGAGAAGCTCTCGGAGGAGATCCTGCTGCGCGCCGTGTCGCTGCTCGACGCGCGCCGCGGCGCGCTCTACATCCTGGAAGGCAGCCGCTACCGGCTGGAGCGGACGTTCGGCGGCGACGCCGCGCCTTGGCTCGACAGCGCCGGGCCGGACTACGAGCGCCTGTGCGCCTTCCTGGCCGGCGACGGCCCGGCGCCGCGCCAGCTGCTGCCCGGGGCGCGCCACCTGCTGGGGGCGCCGATCGAGACCGACGGCAGCCCGCGCGGGCTGCTGGCGGTGGGCGACAAGGAGAGCCGCCGCGGGGTGGGCCCGTTCGCGGTCTCCGACCGCCGGACGCTCGGGCTGTTCGCGAACCAGGCGGCGATCGCCCTCGAGAACGCCCGCCTGCACCTCCAGGCGCTGGAGAAAGAGCGTCTGGAGCGCGAGATGCAGCTCGCCGCCGACATCCAGCGCCGCATCCTGCCGCGCGGGGCGCCGCAGGTGCCCGGCTACGAGCTGGTGGGCTGGAACCGCCCGGCCCGCCAGATCGGCGGCGACTACTACGATCTCTTCCAGCGCCAGGACGGGCACCTCGCGATGGTGCTGGGCGACGTTTCGGGCAAGGGCATGCCGGCCGCTCTGATGGTGTCAACCCTGCATTCGGCGCTGCACCTGCTGGCCGACCAGGTGGGCATCGGGCCGTCGCTGCTCGAGATGCTCAATCGTCACGTCTTCGAATCGAGCGCCGCGAACAAGTTCATCACCTTGATGCTGGCGGAGCTCGAGCCGTCGAGCGGCCGCCTCACCTACCTCAACGCGGGCCACAACCCGGCGATGCTGCTGCGCCACCGCCTGCAGGCTGCCTCGGACCTCGAGGAGCTGGGCGCCTCCGGTTTGCCGATCGGGGTGCTGGCCGGCAGCCGTTTCATGTCCCGCGAGGTCACGCTCGAGCCGGGCGACCTGCTGTGCATCTACAGCGACGGTATCACCGAGGCGGAGTCGGCGGCGGACGAGGAGTTCGGCACCGCCAGGCTGCTGGCGCTGCTGCGCGAGCACAGCGAACGGCCGCTGGCCGAGGTGCTCGAAGCGGTGCAGTCGGCGACCGGCGCCTTCTCGGCCGGGCTGCCGCAGGGCGACGACCAGACGCTCGTGCTGCTGCGACGACTGCCTGCCGCGGTCTAGAACGAAACCGATTGCCGAAGCGAAGGGGAGGGGGCGTCCCCTGTTTCATGGCACGGGGTCCCCGGAGGCGGTGAAAACTAGGAAGTAGCAGTCCCGAGTTGAAGATCGGGAGCGCCGCGGAGGGCCAGCAGCGGGGCCGCGGTGGCGCCGAAGAGCATGTCTCCGGTGACGATGGTCACAGGATGGTCGCCCACCGCCTGAGCGCGTGAGAGAGCGGCCGGCAGATCGTCTTCCCACACGAGGTCGGGCAGCGGCGGTCCCAGGGCGCCGCCGGCGATGCGGCGGACCCCCTTGGCCGTGGCGCGGAAGCGCAGGCGGCCGGGGTCGTAGCACTCGAGCCCGGCCAGGGCTCCGACCCAGATCCCGCCTTCCGCCTGCCGCAGCAGCTCGTCCTGGGGCAGCGGCGCCCGATCGCCCGGCAGCAGGATGAGGTTGGCGGCGATCGATTCGTCGGGCGCCATGGCGTGCGGGGTGGGAGAGCGCCCGATCTCCTGGGCGAGGCTGACGTCGACCGCCGGCGTGGCGAAGACGCCGTCCACGACCAGGTCCACCCGGCGCTTGGGCCAGCCGGCAAGGTCGAACGGAAAGGGCAGCGTTCGCGGGTCGGTGCCGTCGTCGCGCAGGCTCAGGCACGATGCCAGGAGCGGCTCGCCGAGCTTGCCGCGCAGGCAGGAACCGGCGTCGCGTTGCGCCGCGGCCGTCAGGCCATGACGGTTGAACAGGTCGAGCAGCGCGGCGACGCTCTGCTCGGAAAGGATCATCATCAGATCCGCCGCCGCCGCCGGGGCGCCGGCCGTGCCGGCGGCGGCCCCGTCGCCGGCGTGGCGGGCCCGGGCACGGTCGAGCGTGTCCTGCAGGTACAGGCCGTCGAAGCGCCGGGCGGCGCCGGCGCCGGCGCCGCTGCCAGGGCCGCGGCCACAGCGGGTCTCGAAGCTCGCGGCCGTGACCCGCGTCGAGCGGCGCAGGCCGGAACTGTTGACGATCGCCACCAGGCCCTCCAACCAGGCGAGCCGCAGCGTCTCGCCACGCTCGGCAACCCCATCGAGCATCGCCCTCACCCGCTCCGGCTCGAGCGCGGCAAGCTCGGGGTCGTGAAGCGGGTCGCCCTGGCCGGCGCCGCCTTGGCCCGTGCCGGCGGCCGGCGCCGCGCCGGCGCCGCGCGCGCCGCCGGGTTCGCCTCGCCGTTCGCCGGCGCTGGCCAGCGGTTCGCCGGCGGTCGGCGGGGCGAGCCGTGCCTGGGCCAACGCCTCGCGCACCGCATTATCGAGGTCGGACGGCTCGACGCTGGCGGTGCGGTGGAGGC
>DATKFK010000858.1:0-2020 GCA_035544375.1 Thermoanaerobaculia bacterium | reverse complement strand
CTCGAGGTCGGCGACGCTGATCATCCCCGGCTGGGCGAGAGGGTCGGTGCCGTCGGCCAGCCGCTTCATGTCGTAGTCGGCGGCCACCATGGTGCGGCCGAACTCGGAGTCCACCGGCACTCCGAGCACCGAGACGCGCTGCGGAAGCTGGCAGGTGTCCTGCCAGCGATGGAGCGCTTCCTCCTGGGCCGCCGCGGTCGGGGCCTCCACCTCCCGCCCGAGATCTCGCAGCTCGCTCATGGTGTCGGGGGTCGGCCGGATGTCGCAGCCGGGATCGCTGTAGAAGAAGGTGTCGCCGCGGCGTGAGCCATACAGGTGCCAGCTGCTGCGCAGCGCCACGACGAAGTCCTCGGTGCGGATGCGCGCCGCGCCGGGCTCGGCGAGCCCATAGACGACCACGTCGTGATGGACTCGATCGATCACGTATCCCAGCACGCGAGTGAGGCCGCCAAAGGCCAGCGCCGGCTCGGCACAGGATCCTGCCGGCACGCAGGCCTCGAGATCCAGCGCCAGCTGACGGAGCGAGAGGGTGCACAGGTGCAACGCCGCGTCGACGGTCCTGACCGCCGCACGGCGGCCGTCCGCTTGCGGTTCACTGGCCCCTTGGACCGCCCCGCCTCCCGCCGGGGCGTCCGCGCAGCCCAGGGCGACGGCGAGAGCGAGGCCCAAACAGGCGGAGCAGAGACGAAGGATCATTTTGGTTCTCACGTTGGTTCTCACGGCTGCGCGACCGGCAGCCCGTAGGTGATGATCTGGCGATAGTCGGGCGTCAGGCGGACGGCGATGCGGCGGGTGGGGAGGTGGCTGGCGGCGGGGGGCTTGGTATCGGCGTAGCCGATCGGGCGGAGGTTCCAGCGCTGGCCGCCCGGGCAGGTGGCGGGCTGGCGCATGACGGCGACGAAGCTCGCGGCGCGGCCGCTCGAGATCCACCAGTTGCAGTTGGGATCGCCGGGGCACTGCGCGGAGTCCGTGTGCCCCTCGACCTCGATGACGAAGAGAGAGTCAGATCCGGATGCCGTCGCGCTTGCTCCCCCGAGCTGGGCAGAGATCGCCTGGCAGAACCGGAGCAACCGCCTGCGGCCATCCTGCCGCCAGATCGGCTCGGTGCTGTTGGTCTGGAAGGTCACCAGGTCGTCGCCGAACTCGAGGCTCTGGTCGGCACTGAAGGTGAGGCCCGAGCGCTTGGAGATCTGGTCGACCAGCCCTTGCGCCTCCTGGATGGCGTGGAACATCTGCTCGTTGCGGGCTGCCTCACGCACCTGGCCGCGCAACCGTTCGAGGCTCGCGGCGTAGCCCTGCGTGCGTCGCGCCAGCTCGGTCCGGAGTGCCGCCAGCTCCCGGTCCCGCGCCGCCAGGTCAGCGCTGAGCTGCCGCATCCGCGGCTCGAGCTCGCGCAGCCGGCGAGCGGGCTCCTGGCGTGCCGACGCCTGCCGCGCGAGCGCGACGGTGGTGAAGAGGCCAACCACCGCCAGCACCGTCATGAGGTCGGCGTAGGCGGGCCAAACGTCGAACCAGCGGCGGCGCCTCATGCCGGCCTCTCCAGGGTCGCCAGCTGCCGTCCCTTCATCAGCACCTCGATGCAGCGCCGGACGAAGGCCGATTGCCGCTCGAGCACCTCGCCGAGCTCTCCCTGCTGCCGCTGGAGGTTGCGCGCCATCGCCATCAGCTCCTGGTGGAAGGGCTCGAGGCCGGCCAGGTGGCGGGCCGCGACGTTGCCCACCGCGGCTTGCAGACCGGTCTCGAACTCGCCATTGAGGTGGGCGATGCGCTCGAGGTGGCTGGCGCTCTCCTTGAGCGCGATGACTCCTGCCCCGAGCTCACCGTCCGCCTGGGCCAGGCGCTCCGCCGCAGCGCGGGTGCGATCGCTGACCTGGTCCCAGCCGGCCAGCGCCTCGTGCTGGGCGCGGCTCCACTCGGCGAGCGCCTGCTCGATGCGGGGCGCGGCCTCCCCGAGGTCGGCAGCCACCTTCTGGAGCTCGGCTCCAGCGCCGCGCAGCTGGGCCACGACGCCCTGCTCGAC
>DATKFK010000857.1:0-3437 GCA_035544375.1 Thermoanaerobaculia bacterium | reverse complement strand
GGGTCACCATGGAGCGCGGGCTGCTGGTGCGTGCCTACAGGTCGAGCGACGGCGGCGCCACCTGGACCCTCGACGCCACCGTGTCCACTGCCGACGCCGACAAGGAGATGATGTGGGTGGACCACAGCCCCGCCTCGCCGTTCAAGGACAACGTCTACGTCATCTGGAACGGCGACTACGGGACCGTCTACGTGGCGCGCCGCAACGGACCGAACGGCAGCTGGCAGGCGCCGCGCCAGATCGCGACCGCGGGGTCCGGCACCGACGTCAAGACCAACCAGGCGGGAGACGTCTTCGCCTTCATGCCGGGCCACTACCTGGCCAAGTCCACCGACGGCGGCGCATCCTTCAGCCCGGAGGTGAAGATCGCTCAACCCTTCGGCTCGTTCCAGGTCGGCGTGCCGGCGAACGACGGCCGCAAGGTGCTCATCTACACGGTCGGCGGCGCCTATCGTGCGGCGGGGCGCGACGACGTCTACGTGGCCTGGGACGACCTTTCCGGCGAGCCCGGCTGCATGAGCGACGCCGATGCGCCCGGCGCGAACGCCGCCGCCACCTGCAAGACCCGCATCTTCTTCGCCCGCTCCACCGACGGCGGCGCCACCTGGTCGGCGCCGGTCAAGATCAACGATCCGCCCGGCCTCGACGACCAGTTCCTTCCCTGGTTGGTGGTGGACGAGGCGACGGGCGGGATCGCGGTGAGCTATTACGACACCGCGGGCGATGCGAGCCGCACCTCGGTCAATGTCTATTACCAGTCCTCGGCCGACCATGGCCAGAGCTTTGGCCCGCCCTTTGCCGTGACCACCGCCGCGACCAACGAGACCACCGCCGGCGCGAGCTGGTTCCAGTTCGGCGACTACGCCGGCATGGACGGCGTGGCGGGCGTCTTCTTCCCGGCGTGGACCGATCGCCGCGACGGCACCCGGGAGGAGATCTGGACTGCCGCGATCCTCGACGATTCCGCTCCGTGCATTCCGCCCGCGGCGCCGGGGGGGGCTACCGCCACGCCGAACGGTCCGACCGGGATCGACCTCGCGTGGAGCGCGGTGCCGGATGCCACGCGCTACTCGATCCTGCGCGCCAGCGTCAGCGGCGGACCTTACGCGCCGGTGGGCACCGCCGCCGGGACCGCTTTTGCGGACGCCGGCGTGAGCTGCAACACGACGTACCACTACCGGATCAGCGCGGCCAATCTCTACTGCTCGTCCGGCGGTTCGAGCGAGGCCTCGGCGAGCACCGCCGCCTGCGCCGCCAACCTCGGCTTCTACACCCTGCCGCCCTGCCGGGTGTTCGATACCCGCGGCGGGACGCCCCTGGCTTCGGGAACCGCGAGGCGCTTCCAGGTCGCCGGCCTTTGCGGCATACCGGCCGACGCCAGGGCGGTCGCCGCGAACTGGACGATCGTGGAGCCGCAGGGCCAGGGCCTCCTGACGATCTATCCCGGGGATGCCCAGCTGCCCCTGGCGACGACTCTCGGCTTCGCCCCCAATCACCCGGTGCGGGCCAACAACGCGATGGTGCTGCTGGCCGGCGACGGGAGCGGCGGCATCAACGCCTTCGCCACGATCGGCGGCGGCGGCAAGACCGACCTCGTCCTCGACGTCGGGGGCTATTTCAAGTAGGCGCGCGCCGCGCGCCGCCCGGGCAGCCCGCGGCAGGGCGGGGCCGGCCGCCGCGGTTGCAGGTCCGAATCCGGCGAGCCGGACGGCTCCGTCCAGGTGTAGATTGCCGGCATGACGCGTCCTGCCGGATCCCTGGTCCTGCTCACCTCGGAGCAGTGCCATCGCGCGGCGGCGACGCACGACCCGCGCTTCGACGGCGTCTTCTTCATCGGCATCACCACCACCGGGATCTATTGCCGGCCGATCTGCCCGGCGAAGGTCTCGATCTTCAGCCGGCGCCGTTTCTACGTGTCCGCGGCGGCTGCCGAGCGCGCCGGCTTCCGGCCCTGCCTGCGCTGCCGTCCCGAGCTCGCTCCGGGGCGGGCGCCGGTCGATGCCGTGTCGCGCCTGGCTTTCGCGGCCGCGCTGCGCATCGGCGCCGGCGCGCTCAACGACGGCCGCGTGGCGGACCTGGCGCGCGAGCTCGGCGTCAGCGAGCGGCACCTGCGCCGCGCGCTCGAGCGCGAGCTTGGCGTCTCGCCGGTCGAGCTCGCGCAGACGCACCGGTTGCTGCTCGCCAAGCGCCTGCTCGCCGATACGGCGCTGCCGGTGACGCACATCGCCTTCGCCAGCGGCTTCCAGAGCCTGCGCCGCTTCAACTCGGTCTTTCGCGAGCGCTACCGGATGAGCCCGAGCCGGCTGCGGCGGGGCGCCGGCGATCCTCAACCGGTCGACGATCGGCGGCGTCCTGCGGCGCGCCCCGCGGCGGCCGAGCCGGGGCGGGACGTGGTGCGGCTGACGCTTGCCTATCGCGCGCCGCTCGCCTGGGACGTGCTCCTGCGCTGCCTCGGCCGCGACGCGCTGCCCGGTGTCGAGCTCGTCGACGGCGCCCGGTATGCGCGCACCGTCCGCATCGACGGGCGGAGCGGCATGATCTCCGCGACGGACCGGGAGCCGGGCCGGGGCAAGGTGTCGCGCAACACCGGCGCCCATCTCGGCGTCGAGGTCTCGCTCTCGCTGGTGCCCGCGATCATGCCGCTGCTGGCGCGCCTGCGGCAGCTGTTCGACCTCGACGCCGAACCCGCCGTCATCGACGCCCAGCTCGAGCAGGGTGGGCTCGCGGCGCTGGTGGGGCGGTGCCGCGGCATCCGCATTCCGGGCACGGTCGATCCTTTCGAGGCGGTGCTCGGCGCGCTCATCCGCGGCCCCGGGCCGGCGGGCGAGAGCGCGCGGGAGGCCACGCGGCGAGTGGTCCGCGTCCTGGGCGAGCCGCTCGCGACCGGGGTACCGGCGCTCGACCGCCTGGCGCCCACGGCGGCGCGGGTCGCGGACGCGGGCGAGGCGCGTCTCAGGGCGCTCGGGGTCGCTCCCCGCCGCGCCCTCGCCCTGGCCGCGGCGGCGCGCGCCATCGCCGCGGGCGGTCTCGCTCTCGCGGCGGGCAGCGACGTCCAGGCCGCCCGCCGCGCGCTGCTGGCGATCGACGGCGTCGGCGACCGGCTGGCGACCGAGATCCTGATCCGCACGCTCTACTGGCCGGACGCCATCACCGCCACCGACCGCGCGCTGCAGCGGGCCGCGGGCGTCCCCGGACCCGGAGCGCTCCGCATGCGCGCGGAGCGCTGGCGGCCCTGGCGGGCATACGCCGCCCTGCACCTGTGGCTTCGTGACGGGGAGCGGTGACCCGGCCCCGGGCGGGGGGGGGGGCCGGGCCACACCAGCCACTGCGGTAGGTGGGCTAGCAGCCCGTGGTGAAAGGCCGTGGCGCCGCGTTGCGAGCGCCGTGGGGCCAGATGCCAGGAGCCGCGACGCAGGCGATGCGGGGACATCGTCGAG
>DATKFK010000856.1:0-5215 GCA_035544375.1 Thermoanaerobaculia bacterium | reverse complement strand
GTCGGGAAACAGCACCATGACCATGTAAGTGCTGGGCCGCGCCAGTACGATGCGGTAGTGGCCCTTGGCGTCAGCTTCGGCAGAGACCTCGTCGTCGCCGTGATTGGTCCGAAACGTCACCCTGGCCTGCCGGGGGTCGTGGCCATAGTAGACGGTACCTTCCAGAGTGGTCAGCTGCGCTCGGAGGGTCACCTCGGCATCCTTGCCGTCGCTCAGATCGACCGTATCGTCGAGCTCCCATGGTCCGGCGACGATCGAGACCCGCAACGGGGCGGCGGGCACGTGCTCGAACTCTGCCCGCTCTGCAGTCGCCGCCACTTTGCGGGTGACGCCGTTCGCCGGGGTTCTGGTCGGTGCGATCGCAACCTCGAGCGGCCCGCGGCGCAACTCCTCCGGCAGATCGAGCCGGACTCCCAGGTGCGGCAGCGGCTGGAGCGTCGCCTCCACCGACTCGACACGCCCGGGCCGCAGCACGACGTCGGGCTCAGGGAGTCGCAGGGTCTTGGAATCCAGCTGCAGGGCAGCCTTGCCGGAAGCGACGCCCTTCCAGATCGCATACACCCTTCTGGGACCTGAGACTGCGAAGACCGGCGGGGGGCTCTTGCCGGAAGCGAGCACGAGCCGCGGCATCGCCTCCTCCTCGCCCGTCCGTGCGATCACTTTTGGCCTGACGAGCACCACCACGAGGTCGGAGAACCCTTGGCCCGGCGGCTTGGGATGGAAGACCGCGGTCTGGCCCGCGGCGACGGCGATCGGCGCCTCGACGGCGCGGTACTCCTTCAGCACCTTGTCGTAGAGCGTGGCCGCCACCGTGCCGGCAGGCATCAAGGCGCCCTGCTCGACGGCCGCACCCTCGGGAACCAACCGCTTCATCTCGGGACGTATGAAGCCCAGCGGGCCGATGTGGCTGTTGGCGTGGAGCAGGCCAAGGGTACAGTTCCCGCCGCATGTCGGCGAGTCGAGTCGCACGCGGCCTGCCGGCACGACGCGATCGATGAGCCCCATCCCATGCTCAGCGACGGGAGCTGGGAGACGGTACACGACAGGCGTCGGCGAGGGAGAGATCAAGGAGCGTGCGGGATTCTCGAGCCAGGCGAGAAACACCCCGCTCCACGGAGGGAAGAACCACTCGCCGGCAGGATGGACGACCTCGGTGTCAAGAGCGTCCCGCAAGGCGATATGAGCCTCGAAACCTGCAGGGTCCGCGGGTTTGCGATCCATCGCCGCGGACGTGCCCGGCCAGAACCCAACGGCCGCTTTGCCATCGATCAGACCCTTGCCCGGGTCATGCGGAGCGGGTGGTAAGGTGACCTCGGCCGGCTGCGCCGCGGCCTGCACCCCGACGAACAGGCTCAGCGCCCAGATCGCGGCCACGGCGCAAAGCCCACATCTACGGCACCACTTCATGACGGCCCTTCGCCTCGACGCCACCGTCGGGCGCTTACATGCAAACGTCGCAGTAAATGGTCCCGTAGCAGCCCCCTGAGATGGTGGCACAGAAGTAACCGTTCCAGCTCGCGCTGATGCACATTTGAGAGCCGCTGGCGCAGTAGCTGTAGCAGTCGCCATAGGGGGGGGTCGCACAGGTAAGCCCGCGTCGGGCGAGCCGACGTTAGGACAGCAGGGCGACCAGGAGGCCAAGAGTGCACAGCACCCGCTTCGTAGAGCGCATAGCGTTCCTCCTTTAGAGCCTAATCTAGGGTGCGCTGTGACTGACTGCGTGTCAAGGTGCGGCGGTCCGCATTGCCGGCCGCGTCCCGGCCCCGCAGTTGCCCCGTAGGGGCGTGCTACCATTGCCGCCGCTGGCGGGGAGGGCGGAGCGCGGTCCATGATCCAGGAGCTTTTCCACATCGGCAGTTTCTCGGTCAGCCCGTTCGGGCTGATGCTGGTCTGCGCCTTCCTGGCCAGCTACGTGCAGCTGCGCTGGGGGATGCGCCGGTTCGGGGCCGGCGACGAGGAGGACGCCAGCGCGCTGGTGTTCGCGGCGGGGCTGGGCGGGATCGTCGGGGCCAAGGTCTACTATGCGCTCCTCAACCGCGACTGGCACGTGCTGCTCGACCGCTCCGGGCTGGTCTGGTACGGCGGCTTCATGGTCGGCGCCGCGGCGGTGCTGCTGGTCATCCGGCGGCGGCGCCTGCCGGTCTGGCCGCTGATGGACTCGGCCATGCCGGCCCTCGCCCTGGGCTATGCGGTCGGGCGCATCGGCTGCTTCCTGGTCGGCGACGACTACGGCCGTCCGAGCGATCTGCCATGGGCTGTCGCCTTTCCGGTGGGACTGCCCCGCACCACCGCCGGCGACCTGCGCCAAGTCTTCCATCTCGACATCCCCTCGACGGTGCCGGACGACACGCTGCTGCGGGTCCATCCGACGCAGCTCTACGAGACGGCGACCTGCCTGCTCATCTGGGCCGCCGCCGTGTGGCTGATCCGGCGGCGCACCTACCCGGCCTGGGCGCCGGGCCTGCTGGGGCTGACGGTGCTGTGCCTGCTCGCCCTCGAGCGCTTCCTCGTGGAGTTCCTGCGCGCCAAGGACGATCGCTTCCTCGGCGATTTCACCCTGGCGCAGGCGATCAGCGTCCTGGTCCTGCTGGTCGCCGGCGCTCTCGCCTGGACGCGCTGGCGCCGGTGGCAGATGCAGCTGGCGGCGGACCACCCGCAGCCCAGCACGGCGGCGCCGTGATGGGCGGCTCCATGATCGCGCCGCGCCGCCGGTGACGCCGCCTGCGGCCGGCGGGGCCGACGGGGCTGGCGGGGCCGGCGCGCCCGGCGGGAGACCGCGGCGGGTGCTGACCATCGCCGGCTCCGACTCCGGCGGCGGCGCCGGCATCCAGGCCGACCTCAAGACCTTTGCCGCGCATGGCGTCTATGGCCTTTCGGCCGTGACCGCGATCACCGCCCAGAACACCCGCGAGGTGCGGGCGGTGGCGCCGGTCGAGCCGGCAATGGTGGCGGCCCAGATCGATGCCGTCCTGGACGACTTCGGTGCCGACGCCGTGAAGATCGGCATGCTGTGGAGCGCCGGCACGATTCGGGCCGTGGCGGCGCGGCTGCGGGCCCACCTCGGTGCGGCCCCGGCTTCGGCCCGGCCGCCGGGCGAGACGCCAGCCGCGGGCGGCGGGCGCGCGGGCCGCATGCCGATCGTCCTCGACCCGGTGCTGGCAGCGGGGACCGGAGCGCCGCTGGTGGACACCGCCGACGCGGCGGCGGCCGAGGCGATCGCGGCGCTGATCGAGGAGCTGCTGCCGCTCGCCACCCTGGTGACGCCGAACCTCCCCGAGCTCGAGCGGCTGGCCGGGGCCCTGGCCGCGGCGCCGGCGCCGCCGCGGCCGGCGGCGTCGAGCCGCGGCGTCGAGCCGGTCGGCGAGGCGGCGCGGCTCGGCATGGCGCGCCTGCTCGCCGGGCGCGGCCCCGCCGTGCTCGCCAAGGGTGGGCACGACCTGGAGCCGGAATCCACGGAGGTGGTGGACCTGTTGCTGATCGGCGAGGCCGCCGGCAGCGGGGATCTCGGCGGCGAACGCGTGTTCCGCTTCGTCGGGCCCCGCCTGCGGACTCGCGCCGCCCACGGCACCGGCTGTACGCTATCGGCGGCGGTCGCCGCCCGCCTGGCCACCGGCGAAGAGCTGGCGGCGGCGGTCGGCGGCGCCATCGAGTACGTGCGGCGGGCGATGGCGTCGGCACCGCGGCTCGGCGGCGGTCCCAGCCCCCTGGCGCACTTCATACGACCTCTCGGAGACCTGCCTTGACCGATCCTGAGCTGCTCGATCTCCTGGTGGTGGGAGCCGGTCCGACCGGCATCGCCATTGGCGCCGAGGCCCGCCAAGCCGGCCTCTCGGTACTGCTGATCGACCGCGGACCGCTGACCGCCGCCATCCAGGCGTATCCAACCTTCCTCGAGTTCTTCACCACCCGCGACCGGCTGGAGATCGCCGGCGTGCCGTTCGCGATCCCCGAGGCCAAGCCCACCCGGCGTCAGGCGCTGGTCTACTACCGCTCGGTGGTCGAGCGTTACGGCATCCCGCTTGCCCTGCACGAGGACGTGCGGGCCATCGAGCGGCGCGGCGACGAGTTCCTGGTGATCTCCGAGCGGTTCGTCGAGGCTGGCGGACCCTCCGGACCCGGCGGGCCCGGGGAGCCACGCCGGCGCCGGGCGCGGGCCGTCGCCATCGCCACCGGGTACTTCGACGGCTTGAAGCGGCTGGGCGTGCCCGGCGAGGACCAGCCCTGGGTGCACCATCGCTACGTCGAGCCCTATCCGTACTTCGACCGCGACGTGGTCATCGTCGGCGCCGGCAACACCGCCGCCGAGGCCGCCGTCGACCTGTGGCGCAACGGCGCCCGGGTCACCCTGGTGCACCGGCGCGAGCAGGTCAAGCCGGGCGTCAAGTACTGGCTCAAGCCGGACGTCGAGAACCGTATCGCCGAGGGCTCGATCCGGGCCCGCTTCCGCTCGGTGGTGCGCGCCTTCGGCCGGGAGTCGGTCGCGATCGCGACCCCGGTGGGCGAGGAGTCGCTGCCCGCACAGGCGGCGTTCGTGCTCATCGGCTACGTGCCCGACGCCGACCTGCAGCGCCGCTCGGGCATCGAGGTGGATGCCGAGACCCTGGTGCCGAGCTTCGATCCGGAGACCTGCGAGACCAACGTGCCGGGGCTCTACGTCGCCGGCACCATCCAGGCAGGGCGCAACATCGATCGCATCTTCATTGAGAACTCTCGCGAGCACGGTCCGAAGATCGTGCGCCACCTGCGCCTCCGGCTCGGCGGCGGGGCCGCGGCGGCGGCAGCGGCGCTCCGTGCCGTGACGTAGGGCAGCCGGCCCGACGCCGGTTACTATAGGGAATGGAACGCCGGGGACGGTTTCCTCCGGCGTGCGTCTTTCCGGAGAAGCTCATGAGATTCCGCCCCCAGATCCGACCGCGCCCCTCCTGGTCACTGGCAATCCTGTCGCTGGCGATGCTCGCGATCGCCGCCGTCGTCCTGCGCCCTGCCGCCGGCCAGGAGCCGGAGCAAGCGCATGTAGTCCCTGCTTCGCCGCCGCAGGCGCAGCCGGCGCCGCCGCCGGAACAGCAGTCGCCGCCGCCGCAGCAGCAGCCGCAGGCGGAGCCTCAGCCGGCGCCTGCGCCTGCACCGGCGCCGCAGCCGGAGCCGCAGCCAGCCCCGCCGCCGGAGCCGCAGCCGGTGGCCCCATCGCAGCCGGCTCCGGCCGCGCCGCCACAGG
>DATKFK010000855.1:0-2541 GCA_035544375.1 Thermoanaerobaculia bacterium | reverse complement strand
TCGCCGCCGGGTTCAAGCCCAACGCCATCCTCGAGCATCACGGCTTCGACGCCGCCACCCGCGTGGTGCTCTTCGACTACAGCGCCAACGCCCTCGACATCCGCCGCTGGCTCATCGAGGTCTGGGACGGACGCGACTTCCCCGCCGTCCTGCGCGCCATGCTCGAACGGTTTCCGCCCGGCGCCACCTTCTACCACCTGCCGGGCATGGAGGCGTCCGGGAGCCCCGACTGGGAGCGCGTCGCCGAGCTGTGGGACAAGGAGCTCGCCGATTGGGGCGGCGCCCGCGCATTCGCGCGCCACTGGCAGGCTTACCGCGGGCTCGCCCATACCTACGTGCACGCCAACCTGCTGAGCGAGGGCGAGCGCGCGGCGGCGCACGTCCGCGACGAGCCTGCCGCGATCGCCTGGTGGAGCAACGTCTTCTACAGCGCCTACGCGCTCTGGCACTACGGCCCCGAGCAGCGGCGCGGGATCTACCGGCGATGGGTGCGCGCCATCGCCGCCGCCGCCCCGCGGTTGCTCCTCTACGGCTGCGACGACCTCAACCGCGAGATCGAGGGCGCCATCGCCGCGCCGTACGCCCAGGGCCTGGGGCCGGCGGAGGATGATTAGCCCGGTGCAGGGCGAGGAGCTCTTCCAGGGCCTCGCGGCGGTCGCCTGGTCGGCGGGAGCCGGGGAGGGGGCGGACCGCGCTTTCTTCCAGGGCCTCCTGGCCCGCCGCGGCGGGCTGGCCCTCGAGCTGGGGTGCGGCACCGGCCGCCTGCTGCTCTCCTGCCTGCGCGCCGGTCTGGCGGTCGAAGGGTGCGACCTCTCCGCCGACATGCTGGCGCTCTGCCGCCGCGACGCCGAGCGCCTCGGCCTGGCGCCGGTGCTCTACCACCAGGCGATGCAGGAGCTGGCGCTGCCCCGCCGCTACCGCACGATCCTCATCCCCTGCGGCAGCCTCAAGTACGTCCTCGGCCGGCCGGCGGTGGTGGAGACCTTGCGGCGCTGCCGCGCGCACCTCGAGCCGGCGGGCCTGCTGGCGTTCAACCTCTATCTCCCGACCGAGGAGTCGATCCCCGGCTGGACCGGGCGCCAGTTCCCCACGCCGTGGCGCCTGCGCGTCGAAAGGGACCTCGACGCCGGCGGCGGCCGCCTCGCCGTGCGCCAGCGCACGACGGCGATCGATCAGGCCGCGCACCGCGTCACCGAGGAGCGCCGCTACGACCTTTACGCAGGCTCCCGGTTGCGCCAGCGCCAGTCGCTGCGCGGCCAGTTCCACTGGTACGAGAAAGCGGAGGTCCTCGAGCTCCTGGCGGCAGCGGGGTTCGGCGCGGTCACCGTCCAGGGGGACTACACCGGCGAGGAGCTCGCCGCGCACCACGGCGAGGCGATGGTCTTCCTCGCCACCTGCCCCTGAGCGCCGGCCTATCTCGGCCGCGGCGCAGGGCCGGTTCGCGCGAGCGGCGCGGAGACCTCCGTCTCAGGGTCCGGTCAGCTCCCCCACCTGGCGCGGCTCGGCGGCAGCGGCAGCGGTCTCGGCCCGCGGCGACGCCGGTTGCAACGAGGCGACCATCTCCTGCAGCGAGGCGACCGACAGGCCGTCGCGGCGCAGGGCGGCGATGCCTTCGGCGGCGGCCATGGCGCCCGACAGCGTGGTGATGCAGGGGATGTCGTAGCGGATCGCCGTGCGCCGGATGGCGGTGTCGTCCTCGTGGGACTCGCGGCCCAGGGGAGTGTTCACGATCAGGGCGATCTCGCCGTTGATCAGCTGATCGACGATGTGGGGCCGCGCCTCGTGCACCTTCTTCGCCAGGCGGACGGTGAGGCCGTGGGCGCGCAGGAAGGCCATGGTGCCGGCGGTCGCCACCAGCTCGAAGCCGAGCTCGGCCAGGCGCCGAGCCACCGGCAACAGTGCCGGCTTGTCCTGATCGTGCACCGACAGGAAGGTGACGCCGGCCAGCGGCAGCTTGTGTCCGGCTCCCAGCCAGGCCTTGGCGAAGGCGCTGCCGAAGTTGGAGCTGGCGCCCATGACCTCGCCGGTGGATTTCATCTCCGGCCCCAGCAGCGGATCGACGCCCGGGAAGCGGCGGAAGGGGAAGACCGGCGCCTTGACGAAGACCCCGGGCACCCGCGGCTCGTCGACGAAGCCGATCGCGGCCAGGCTCTCGCCCGCCATCACCCTGGACGCGATCGCCACCAGCGGCACGCCGACCGCCTTGGCGATGAACGGCACGGTGCGCGAGGCCCGCGGGTTGACCTCGAGGACGTAGATGCGGCCGTCCTTCAGGGCGAACTGCACGTTCATCAGGCCGACGACCCCCAGGCGCAGGGCCAGCCGGCGGGCGATGCCGCGCATCTCGTCCTGGTCGGCGGCCGAGATCCTGTACGGCGGCAGCACCGCCGCCGAGTCGCCGGAGTGGATGCCGGCCTCCTCGATGTGCTGCAGGATGCCGGCCACCACCGCCTGGCCGCGGTCGGCGATCATGTCGAGGTCCACCTCGAAGGCGTCCTCGAGGAAGCGGTCGAGCAGCACCGGGTGCCCGGGCGAGACCTC
>DATKFK010000854.1:0-6670 GCA_035544375.1 Thermoanaerobaculia bacterium | reverse complement strand
TGGCGAAGGTCTGGTAGTTGTCGACGTTGCCTTCGAACAGCGTGGTGTTGATCGGCTGGCCGAGCACCTGCGGGTCGGAGTGGAAGATGTCGCCCAGCAGGAACTGGGTCGCCTGGTTGGTGATGGGGTCGTTGTAGCTCTTGATCGATTCGGTGAAGCCGACCGCCCGGCTCGCAATGGAGTATGGAGGGCAGCCGGCCGTCTGGCCGGTCGGGCAGGGGTTGGTGGGCGACGCCGCCGGACAGCCCGTCGGGATGGTGTAGCCGGCGGGGGCGGTGGCGCACAACGTGTTGGTGGGCGAGGCGTTCTCCTCGCAAGACGGCGAGAGCGACCCGGTCGCGGCGCCCGTGAAGGAGTATCCCGCGCCGCAGAGTCCCAGCCCGTTCTCGAGGTCGTAGAGGTGTGCGGTGTCGGTCACGAGAGGCATCTGGAAGTTGAGGCGCAGCTCGCCGGCGACGATCGGCGTTGCCGGGGCGTAGTAGACGCGCCGCTTGGTCGGATCGGTGCTGGCGGTGTCGTAGCCCTTCAAACCCTGGTTGAGCACGGTGTCGGTGCCGCCCGAGGTGCCGACGACCTCGCCGCCGCCGGCATTCCACAGGTGGCAGCCCTGCGAGGTCGGCGTGGCGCAGGTCACCGACGGGTCCGGGACGGTGGCCGTCGTCACCGTGCCGTCCGGCAGGGTCACGTTGACCGTCTTCGTCGGCACCGGGTCGGTGTAGGCATCGACGCGGCCGGGCCAGATCGGCGCGTTGAGCGGCAGGAAGCTGGTGATCAGCTCCTTGTTCTGGACGTTGGACTGGATCGACGGCACCGCTGCCGAGGCGAAGGCGGTGGCCTGCGACGAAATCAGGTTCAGGATGTTGAGCAGCGCGTTGAGGATGTCCGCCTTGCTCTGCGGCAGGATCGGCCCGGGGCCGTCGCAGGGGTTGAGCGGCGCGCAGTTGCCGTAGCTGAAGTCGGCGGCCGAGCAGCAGAAGTTGGCCGGCGGCGAGCCGCAGTCCTGCTCGGGTTTGCACTCGCCGGCGAGGAAGGCCGCGTGGTTGCAGCAGTAGGTGAAGGGCGGCGGGTCGGAGGCGGGGAACCCGGCGGGTTGACCGGCGACCGTGTTGGGGTTGCCTTGGAAGAAATGACGGTTGCCGGTGCCGCCGTTGTCGGAGATGCACTGCAGGGTGTTGTTGTAGGTGGCGACGTTGGTGGTGGTCAAGCCTAGCCCGATGACGTAGGTGCGGATTGGGTAGGCGGTGTGCGCGGCGCCGTAGTTGACGTTGCGCAGGGCCTCGGCGACGCAGCAGGCATACCCCGGCGTCGGGCTGCTGGGCTTGCCGGTCCAGCTGAGGTAGGCCGGGCACATCGAGGTGTCCGCGTTCCAGTTGCCGTCGTCGCTGCTGGCCAGGCCATCGGTCAGGATCAGCACATAGGCCGGCTTGCAGGAGAAGAACGGGTCGCCGGTCGAAGCCGAGGCCGTGCCGATCCAGCTGCTGGCGGTGACCGCCTGAAAGCCGTTGGTGCGGGGCGTCGTGATGGAGATCGGCGGGGTGAGGCCCGTCATCATGGTGAAGAAGGTCTTCATCACGTTGCCGGTCGGCGTGCCGCCCTCCGGGGCCAGCGGCCGCTGCGTGGGGTCCTTCAGGCGGAGGCCGGTCTCGCCTGAGAGCGGATGGTCCGCCATGTAGGTGGCGATGGCGAAATCCGGGACGGTGTTGAGCGGGTTCAGCAGGTTGGGCGCCATGCGCAGCATGATGTCCGTCTGGTGGTTCGTCTTCCAATCCAGAGGAATGATGTCGCCGAAGGAGAAGGTGTTGGCCGGAGTGCGCGCCGAGGCGTCGGTGCAGGTCGGCTGCATCATGTCGCAGGTGTTGGTGCCGAAGGCCACGCCGGTGCATACCGGAGTCGGATCGGCAATGCAGGTCCCGCCGGTCAGCCAGGGGTCGTTGCTGGTGGTATCGGTGTTCGGCTCCAGCTGGTGGTTGGAGTTCGAGTAGTTGGCGTTGATCTCGCGCGCCGCCTGGTTGTTGCCGGAGTAGAAGGCGCCGCCGTTGCCGTTGACGTCAGGGACGTTGAATCCGGTCAGGTCGACCCCCGGATCCCAGTAGACGTTCTGGTTGGCCAGGTCGAAGGTGATCGTCTTCGTGCCCTTGGTGACGACCGTGGTGCATGCGCTGGTCGTGCACTTGTCGACCGTGACGCTGAGCATTATTTTCGCGCAGCCCAGGATCGTCGTGCCGCAGGTGGATGTTGCCGGGTGCGCGAATTTCACCCTGTAGAGGGGCGGGGTGCCGGTCGAGGTCTCGGTGAAGTAATAGGTCCAATCCGCGGTGTTGGTGTCGCCGAGCTTGGGGTAGCGGCGCGCCCGTTCCCACTCCCACGAATTGTCGAGATGGGCCGGCTGCGTCGAGATGCAGCCGACGTTGTTGAAGGGCGCGGGGCCGCCCAGCGTGCAGCTCCATGCCTGCTGCCCGAACAGCTCCTGCTGGCCGGGGCCCGGAAACTGGCGGCCGCTGTCGAGGGTGATGAAGCCGCCGGGCTGCACGCTGTCCACCGTGTACCACCAGTACTTCCAGCTCATCTTGAGCTGGGTCTGGTCGAAGTGGCCGAAGCCGAAGTTGATGTTGGGGTGCGACTGCATGATGGTGTAGATGGACTGCTTGGCGACGTAGATCTTGGAGTCGGGGTCGTCGCCCATCATCCGCGGCAGGCAGTCGCCGGGGTCGCACTCCGCCGAGCAGAAGCCGGCGGCGACGTCCGAGGCGGAGCAGGCGATTTCCTGGTGCATCGAGCCCGAGGTGTCGAGGATGATCATCACGTACGGGTTCTGCTGGGTGGCGTGCAGCAGGCCGCGGTCGTCGGCGTGGGCCGCGCTGCCGGCGAGCGACACGAGCGCCGCGAGCGACAGCGCCGCGGCGACGGCCGCCGGCGCCATCGCCGGACGCTTTGGTGAAAGCGGCCGCGGAGGCTCCAGCCGCTGCGGCTGACGATCGGTGTCCATAGGCTCTCTCCAGACCCGGGAGGTCTCAATACCTCAGTGAGCCCGCGACCGGCGGGTGATAGACGATGGCATTGGATTGGGGCGTCGGCTGGATGCCGATCATCGCGGCGACCACCTTCTGCGCCAGGTTCTCGGACGTGCTGCCGAGGGTTCCCTGGCGGGTGGTCGTGACATTGACGAGGTGAGTGGTGTAGGCGTACTTGACCTGCAGGTTCTGGTTCACCTGGCAGAAGCTGCAGGGTTGCGTGTGCAGGGCGTAGAGCGGCGTCACCACGATCTGGTCGCCGAAGGTCAGCGGCGGCGCCGTCGACGAGCCGCTGTCCTGCTGGGTGGTGTTGAGCAGGATGGTGAGGGTCTGGGTGGTGTTGGCGGTCCACAGCGTCCGCGCGGTCGAGACCTGGATGCCCGAATCGGAAGCGTAGAAGGTGCGGTTCGCCTCGCGCTCGTTGGCGCCGATCCGCATCTCGGTCTGGGTCATCAGGGTCAGCGCCAGGCCGGCGATGGTCAGCACCACCAGCACCAGGAGCGCGACGACGAAGGCGCTGCCGCGCTCGCCGCGGCGGTCGCGGTGGTCGCCGGAGATCGCATCTCGTTCCAGCAGGGTGGTCGTCATGGCGGTCCTCACAGGTTGCGCAGCCCCACCACCGTCGTCAGCAGCCGGTGGCGATAGCACCGTCCGTGGAAAGTGTTGGCGAAGTCGCTGGCGGTGTAGGTGTGGTCCTCGATGTTGGTGATCTTCGGGCCCTGGTACTTGAAGTCAGGGTTGCCGGTCTTGGCCAGGGTCGAGATGCGGAGCTCGAGCAGCCGCTGCGGCTTCGCCGGCAGCGTCGGGAACGGTGCGTCGCCGGCGATGTTGTAGATCCAGTCGTCGGTCGTCGTCGGCGTCTGGCTCGGCGGGTTGCCCACCTGGCTCCCCTCGGTGATCCGGCCGTCGCCGTCGTTGTCGACGCCCAGGGCGACCTGCAGATCGAGGATGTTGTCGGCCACGTCCACCTGCAGGTTGGTGGCGTTGTTGTAATAAGGCGTCTCGGTGCCAGGGTACATCCGGGCGCGCGACAGGTGCGGCGCCAGATCGGTGGCGGCATTGCCGGGCACGAGGTAGTCCTGGCGAATGTAGTAGCGATACTCCTCGAGGATGCCGAGCCAGGCGACCGAGGTCATCTTGGCAGGCAGGCCGAGGACGCTGTTGACCGCGCCGAGCTGCTGGAAGGCGTTGGCGTTGGCGTCGCCGGTGACGTGGAACGCGATCAGCACGCCGTTGGGGTTGGCGACGCCGGCCGGGCTCGGGCACTGCGGCTGGTTCGACGTCAGGTTCGAGTTGGCGGTGTTGAGCTCGACGACGGCGTAGATGGATTCGGACAGCGGACTGACCAGGATGAGAGGTTCGACCTGGCCCGCGCCGGCGGCGGCGGTGACCGCCGTGATCAACGGCGACAGGTCCTGGGCGATGCCGGTCGGCGTCGTCGCGCACACCACCACCGTGCCGCTGACGGCGCCCGCTGGGGTGGTGTTCACGGGCAGCAGGGTCAACGACGGGACGGCGGGGTTGAGCTGGAAGATCGGCGTGCTGAAGGCTCCCCGCAACGTCAGGATGTCGGTGCCGTTCACCGCCGTGGGCGAGCCGCCGAAGCCGATGGCGATCTGGTTGGACACCAGGCCGCCGACGTTGTTGCGCACGGCGATCGCGCCGTAGGCCTCGTTCGCGGTGCCCGCCTGCAGGTAGGCCGGGAAGCCGCCGCGGCCCGCCTCGCGGGCGAACCGCACCATGTCGTACTGGGCCACGCGCAGCGACTGCTGCATGTCGGTGACCTGGCCCTGCACTCGCGCCAGCTTGTTGTGAAAGTCGAACAGCGCCAGCGCGGCCAGGATCACCTCGGCGGTGATCATGGTGGCCACCACCACTTCGAGCAGGGAAAAGCCGCGCTCGCCGCGGCCATCGCCGCGGCAGCGGCCGTGGCGCCCGCGGCGGTGCGGCGCGATTGCCTGGACAGTCGTCTGGGCACGGGGCATCGCCGGCGATCTCCTCAGAAAGCCTTCAGGAAACGAATGATCGTCGTCCGCCGGTTGCCCGCCGGGCCAACCGCGGAGACGCTCTTGACCTGGACCTGCGCCTGGATGATCTGCACCTCGTCGATCGACGCGCCGCCGTTGAGCGGGTAGTCGAACATCTGATTGTCGTCGGTGTCGAAGATGTTGTACTGGGTGACGGTGGTGGCGCGGGTCCAGACGGCCAGGGGGTTGGACGGCTTGACCGTCGCCCACTGCAGCGTCGTCGGGTCCATGTACTCGGTGGTCATCAGGTTGCCCTGGCCGACCGGCAGCTGGATCGTCGTGTCGGTGAACTGCAGGCGGGAAAAGTCCTCTTCCTTCGATTTCGCGTAGTTGGTCACGCGCGTGTAGTCCGAGCCCGCCAGGTTGTCGGTCATGGCCCGCGAGAACAGCGGGATGACGCCGATGGCGACGACGCCGATCAGCGCGGCGGCGATCAGGGTTTCGACCATCGAGAAGCCGCGCCGCCGCGGCGGACCCGCCGGCACCTCGGGAGTGCTCAGGTTCTTCATCGGTTGCCCGCTCCCCATGAGTTGGCCGTGCCGGGCTCGGAAAGGACGCCCGCGGCTGAAAGACGACGCTCAAGCTCGACAGAGCAATGGCGGTGCCAGCCGCCGGCAGGCCCGAGGCTCAGCCGCAACCGCTTGATTATCAGTGGCTTGAGTCGAGGGCCCCGAAGCCGGTGATGAGCGGGTGATCGGGCGCCGTGTTACCTTCGGTAACAAGAGTGTCGCGAGGGAAGGTGAGGTGGGCCAGCGTGCCGCCACCCGGGCGAGCGTCGAGGCGAATGCGGCCGCCGTGGAGGGTGACGATGCGGTGGGCCAGCGCCAGGCCGAGGCCGACGCCGCCGGCACGGCCGGTGGCGAAGGGGTGGAACAGCCGTTCGCGCAGCTCTGCCGGGATGCCCGGCCCGCGGTCGGCGATCGTCACCTCGACGCCCGCCGGCTGATCGTCCACCGTCACCTCCACCGGGCCCCGGCGGCCCGCCTCCCGCTCGGCCTGGGCGGCGTTGTGCAGCACGTTGCGCAGCGCCCGCTCGATGAGCTGGGGGTCGCCGAGGAGCAGCGCCTGCGGCGCCGGCTCCCCCGCCGGCTCCCTCATCGGAGCCAGGGCGGCGGCCGGCCGGCCGCCGGCGCGCACCGCGACCTCGACGCCGGCGAGCGCCGGGTCGGCGGCGGCGCGTTGCGCCAGCGCCTGCATCGAGAAGGTCTGCAGGCGGGCCGTGCCGGGCCGGGCGAAGGCCAGGAAGTCCTCGAGCACCCGTTGCAGATGGTCGGACTCGCGGCGGATCTCGGCGAGGAAATCGGCGATCGATTCCTCGTCGGGCCGGCGCTCGATGAGGGTCAGGTAGCCGCGCAGCGTGGCCAGGCTGTTGCGCAGCTCGTGGGCGACGCCGGCCGCCATCTCGCCGAGCGTGGCCAGGCGGTCGGTGAGCCGGCTCTCCTCGGCGCGGTGGCGCGCCTCGGTGAGGTCGGCGAACAGCACCAGGTAGCCGCGCGTGGCGCCGTCGTCGCGGCGCAGCGGATGGACGCTGAGCCCCAGGGCCAGCGGCTCGCCCGCGGGGCGGCGCAGGACACACTCCTGGCGGTTGACCGGCTTCCCCAGGGCGATGGCCGCGTCGAGCAGCGCCAGCAG
>DATKFK010000853.1:0-3813 GCA_035544375.1 Thermoanaerobaculia bacterium | reverse complement strand
TCAGGGCAGCCTGGAGATAGGCGGTGTAGAAAGCCGGCAGCGGCGGCGGCGGCAGGATGTTGTTGCAGCTGGCGAAGTCGATGTCCTGCGAGAAGATCCCTTTCGGGCTGATGGTGTCGGTCGGGTCCTGGCCGGTGGACGCGGTCTGCGGCAGCATGCCGTTGACGATCAAGTCGCGGAGGTTGACGGTCTGCTGATCGAAGCCGGTGAGGTAGACGTTGAAGTCCAGCACCGGCGCCGCCAGATCGGACCACAGCACGACGTGCACCAGGTGGGCGGCGGCGACGGCGTTGTTGACCGCGAACATCGTCGTGACGCCATTGGGGTTCGCGAGGTCCACCTCGAAGTAGGGCAAGAGCAGGGTGGCCGCGGGTTCGACCTCGATGTCGCAGATCACGGCGCGGGCGGGGAGAGCCAGCAGGACGAAGGCGATCAGCGCGATCATGCAGCAATGGGCTGTTTGCTTGCGCATCGGGAACACTCCTTCCTGGTATGCCGCGCCTGAGGCGCGGCCGAAGCGCTAACGCATTGTCTTTGTCTCCCGGTCCCTACCGCGGATAGGACCGCATATGTCACATTAACATTTACGGGAGTCTGGCGCAAGTCTGGATTCGTCTGGAGCCGCTTCAACGCCATCTGTCACAGCGTCGTTGCATCTGGAGCCTACCGTGAAGGATGCCGAGTCATGTGATTTGTGCATGGCATATCTGCTAACAGCAACCGTGGCCTCCTTGCGTCGCGCATATCCATGTCGATATGCCATGGCGTCGGCCGGAGACTGTGGCCACTGCGGCACCCCGCCCGGGAACGGTGCGGGTGCCCTGCCCGGCGGCGGCGGCGGCCCACCCTTTGGGGTGTGGCCCGCGGGCCCGTCTCGGGGTCCAATACCACCAGCAGGAAGGGACGCTTGGAAGCTCTCGAGGCTGGCGGCGGTCACAGCGCCCGGCCTCATCCTGCCGGGCCGGCGGCGCACCGCTGCCGGCCCATTTAAAGTATCGGCGGAGGATACGCGCGATGAGAAGGTCGAGAAGCAGAACCCGTTGTCTGGCTGCCTTGCTTGCCGTTGGCGGGGCGTTCGCGCTCTGCTTGCCGAGCGCGGCGGTGCCGATGTGGGCGCGGCGTTACAACGTCGGGTGCAACACCTGCCACAACTGGCCCGCCTTCCAGCTCACCGCGACGGGGCTCGACTTCCTGCGCCGCGGCCATCGCCTCAAGGGCGACGGTTTCGACAAGGACTGGACGCACCTGGTCGCCGGCCACGTCGAGTGGGAGTACGACGCCGCCTCGGGCTCGACCAACCAGTTCAACTCGCCCGATTTCCACCTCCACGCCGGCGGCGCCTTGACCGAGAGCTTCTCGGGCTATGTCAACGCCAACATCAACAACGACATCGAGGCCGCCTACCTCCAGTACACCAAGGAGTGGGGCGATGACGCCTACTTCACGGCCCGCGGCGGCCGGCTCAGCCCGACCCTGCTGCGCAACTACGGCAACGGCCTCGAGGCAGGGGCCAGCGACCCGCTGATCCTCTCCGCCACCACGCTGAATGCCAACCCCTTCACCCCTGACCGCACCAACAACGGCGTGGACATCGGCGGCCGCTACCAGATGTTCTTCGCCCAGGCGGGGGTGCTCAACGGCGACGACGTTGCCGGCCAGGCGTCGGTCGGGCACCACAAGGACTTCTACGCCACGCTCGAAGCCACGCCTGACGGGGTCAGCGGCGTAGGTCTCTACTACCACCACGGCGGCTACGACCTCGGCGACCCGGCGGCGCCGCCTCAGCTCAACGACAGCTATCACCGCGCGGGGATTTTCGCCAACTACTCGCAGAGCCTCTTCCGCATCGCCGGGGCCTACCTATATGGCACGGACAACGTGGCGACGGTCACCCCGGACCGCAAGATCCATGGGTGGTACGGGCAGATCAACGGCTACCCGAGCGGTTGGGTGGCTGTGTTCGCGCGCTACGATGACACCAAGACGCAGGACGAAACGGGGCAGGTGCACACCCGCCAAGGCACGGTGGGGGCGACCTTCAAGGTGTTCGAGATGAACACCACCTCGGCGCGCATCGCGCTCGAGGCCGGCCGCCAGCAGATGCCGGGCGTCCATACCAACCTGGGCGTGGTGAACCTGTTGTGGGCGTTCTGAGCCCGCCCTCGGGCGGCGCGGGAGGAGAGACCATGGATGCATTACCCCCCAGCACCCGGCGGTCCTTCTTCGGCGTGCTGGTCGGCTCGATCAGCGCCGTGGTGGGGGCGCTGATGGCTGTGCCGCTGGTGCGCTTCGCTCTGGACCCGGTGCTGCGCGGCGGTGGCGGCGCCGACTGGTACCCGCTTGGCAGCCACGGAGAGCTCGCGGCCGCGACCGCCGCCGAGCCGGTGCGCGCCGAGGTGAGCTTTCGGCGCGTCGATGGCTGGAGGGCCACCACCGTCAAGCAGACGGTGTGGGTGACCCAAGGCATCAAGGGCGGCCTGTTGGTGCTCTCGGGCACCTGCCCCCATCTCGGGTGCGTGGCGATCTGGCACGGCGACCGCGGCCGCTTCGTCTGCCCCTGTCACAACGGCAACTTCGACCGGCACGGCGACCGCATCAGCGGACCGCCGCCCCGCGGCCTCGATCCGCTGCCGGTCAAGGTCGAGGACGGCAAGCTGTGGGTGAAGTACCAGTACTTCAGGGGGCTGGTGGCGGACCGCGAGGTGGTCGCTTGAGCGCCGTGGCCGGCGGCGGGCCCGCCAGCGGCGGCGACGCCACGCTGCGCGGGCGCTTCGCCAGCTGGCTGGACCAGCGGGTCGGCTGGCGCCAGCTGATGAGCGTGGCGCTCGACGAGCCGATCCCCGGCGGCTCCCGATGGGCGTACGTCTTCGGCAGCGGGCTGCTGTTCATCTTCATCAACCAGGTCGTCACCGGGGTCTTCCTGGCGCTCTACTACGTGCCGTCGGCCGACCATGCCCACATCACGGTGAGCTTCATCCAGAAGCAGGTGACGATGGGCAGCTTCCTGCGCAGCCTGCACTCCTATGGCTCGAGCGTCATGGTGCTGCTGCTGATGCTGCACCTGGCGCAGACGTATGTCTACGGCGCGTACAAGGGGCGGCGTGAGCTGCTCTGGCTGATGGGCTGCTTCCTGCTGCTTTTGGTCATGGGCATGGCCTTCACCGGTTACCTGCTGCCCTGGGACCAGAAGGCCTACTTCGCCACCGCGGTGGGCACCAACATCGCCTCGGAGGTGCCTTGCATCGGCGGCTTCCTCAAGCTGCTGCTGCGCGGCGGCAACGAGATGGGGACGTTGACGCTGTCGCGGTTCTTCATGCTGCACGTCTTCCTGATCCCCGCCGCGATCTTCGGCGCCGTCGCCGGCCACCTCTTCCTGTTCCGCAAAGCGGGAGCGGCCGGGCCGCCGCGGCCTGCCGCGGACGTTCGGCAGCTGCCGGCCGAGACCTTCTTCCCCGGGCAGGTGTTCAAGGATTTCGTCTTCGGCATCGGCCTCATCGTCATGCTCGGCGCGCTGGCGTGGAAGCGGCCGGTGTCGCTGGGGCCCATGGCCAACCCGGCGGACGCCACCTACCTGCCGCGGCCCGAGTGGTACTACCTGCCGGTCTTCCAGTTCATCAAGTACTTCCAGGGGCCGGCGACGGTGCTCGGCATCGTGGTCATTCCGGGGGTCGTCGTCCTGGCGCTCTTCGCGCTGCCTTTCCTCGACCGCGCGCCGGAGCGCCGGCCGCTGCGACGCCCGGTGGCGCTGGGCAGCCTGCTGCTGGTGTTCGCGGCGCTGGTCCTGCTGGGCGTGCAGTCGGAGGTCCAGGACCG
>DATKFK010000852.1:0-7563 GCA_035544375.1 Thermoanaerobaculia bacterium | reverse complement strand
AAGCGGCGTCCGCGGCGCTTCACCTCCATCCCAGCTTCCCGCCTGCTCTCTTCAACCAGGCGGAAGCCCTCGATCGCCTGGCGCTGACGGACCAGGGGCGCCTCGCCTGGCGGCGGTTGCTGGAGCTGGATGGCGCCAGCGGGTGGGCGCACGAAGCCGGGGCGGCGCTCGAGCGCCGCGGCGGGATCTCGGAAGCCGAGGCGTGGGAGCGGACCCGCCGGCATCTCGAGCAGGCAGCCGCAGCGGCCGAGCCTGACGCACTGGCGAGAGAGGTAGCCGCCGCTGCCGAGCGCTTCGCACAGCCGTTGCGCCTTCTTGGCGAGGAAAACCTGCTCGGAGAATGGGCGGAGCGCCGCTTCCAGGGCGACGAGAGGGGAGCCGCCGCGGCCCTGCGTTTCGCCCGCGCCATCGGCGGAGTCCTCGCCGAGCGGCACCGGGACTGGATGCTCCACGACTCGGTGGCGGTGCTCGATGCCGTCACGGCTGGCGATGCCCGCACGGTCGCGAAGGCGCACGCGGCGCGCCTCGCTGCCGGGCACCGTGCTCTCCGCTTCGCCCGCTCGCTCTACGAGAGAGGCGATACGGGGCAGGCCGCCCTTTGGTTCGCGCGGGCCAAGGCGCAGCTCGCTGCCGGCGGCAGCCCCTTGGCGAACTGGGCGGAGCTCTACGAAGCGATCTGCAGCTATTACGTGCCGGATCGACCCGCGGCGCTGGCCCGGCTGGAGCAACTCGAGCGGCGGCTCGCCGGTGCGCGCTTCGTCACGCTGGAAGGTCGAGTCCAGTGGATGATCGGGCTCATCCTTTTCGATACTGGCGAGTGGAGCCGAGCTCTCGCCGCCTATCGCGCCGCACTCCTTCGCTTCCAGAGCTGCCACGAGGCGGAGAACGAGGCGGCGGTCGAAAACCTGGTTGCGATCACCTTCGACTACCTTGGAGACGACGAGAGCGCCTGGCGGCACCGCCTAACGGCGCTCGCTCTGCTTCCCCGCGTGCTCGACCCGCGCCGCCTGGTCAACATCTACGGTGCCGCCGCACGCAGCTTGGCGGGCTTTCATCCGGAGGCGGCGCTGTACTTTGCCGAGCGCAACGCGGCGGTGGCTGCCAGAGGCGGCAATCCCCAGGTCGCGACGGTGGCCTACTGGCAGCGGGCGCTGGTCGAGCACGCGGTTGGGGACGAGGCGTCGGCGCTGGCGGATCTCGTCCGCTCGCGAGAGCAGGTCTCCAAGGTGCCAGATCCGAGCGTCCGCCTTCAGCAGAGTGGCGACATCGATCTGGCCGCGGGTCTCGTCGCGAGCGCCGGCTCGCCGGCTGCTGCCCTTGCCAGCCTGAAGCGGGCGCTCGACTCCTACCGCGGCGCAGGATACCTCTTCGGCGTTCCCGCGATCCTGACCCAGCGGGCCCGGATCTATCGCGCGCTGGGCGATGACTCGCGCGCCGAGGCCACGTTGCTGGAGGGCATCGCGGCGACCGAGACGCTCACCGGCCAGGTCTCCGAGGAGAGCTTGCGCCGCTCCTACGTCGCACACCACCTCGACATCTACGACGAGATGGCCCACCTCCAAGTCGTCGGCCGGCGCGATCCCGGCTTGGGGCTCGCCTACGCCGAGCGACGGCGGGCCATCCAGCTCCTCGAGACCTACGGCGCCGCCGGACCCGCAAAGGGCGCGCATCTTTTGGGCGCTGCCGCTTTGCCGAGCGCCCGCGTGGCCGGGGCGTCCGCGCCGGCCGGCCTGGCGAGCGCGGCGAGGTGTCTCGAGCCGGGCACCGTGCTCGTCGAGTACCTGGTCGCCGGCGATGCGCTGATCACCTTCCTTGTCGAGCGCGATTCAGCCGTCCAGGCACGGTTCGCCGAGCATGAGGGTGCCCCGCTCGCTCGCCTCTCTTCGGCGCTGCTTGCTGCCATCGAGCGCGGCGGCACCGGCGCCGAGCTGCACGGTCTGCTTGCCGAGCTGGGAGAGCGCCTGCTCAGGCGCCTCTCTCCCACCCTGGACGGTGCGCGGCGCATCGTCTTCGTCCCCGACAGGATGCTCTACGCGGTGCCTTTCGCGGCGCTCGTCGACCCGGTTCACGGCGACTACCTCGTCGAGCGCCACCGCGTTGCCATCGCTCTGAGCGCGGCGTCCTGCACCCCCCAAGGCGCGGGCGCTCGTGCTTCTCTCGCCCTCCCGGGCCGAGTCCTCCTCGTCGGAGATCCCGCATTCAATCCGGGACTCTTCCCCAGCCTGCCACGCCTCCCGGCCGCGCGCGCCGAGATCGCGCAGTTACGGCGCCTCTATCCCCAGGCGACGGTACTGGTCGAGGCAGCCGCAACCCGCGGCGCTTTCCTGGCGGGTCTGCCGCGCGCCGAGCTGGTTCATTTCAGTGGCCATGCCGTCGTCCATCCCGAGCTTCCCGCTCGCTCGGCGCTCATCCTCGCCGACGACGCCGGCGGCGCGCCGGGCGCCGTCTTCGCGCCAGAGCTCGCTGCCCTGACGCTTGCCGGTACCCGCCTGGTGGTCCTCGCGGCTTGTAACACGGGGCGCGGCAGCCTCGGGCAGAGCGACGGCGTCGCGGACCTGGTGCGGCCTTTCTTCGCGGCAGGCGTGCCGGCGGTCATCGCCACGCTCTGGAACGTGGATGACCGCGCCGCCGCCCGTCTCTCCGGCGCCCTGCACCGCCGGCTGGCGGCCGGCCTCGACGCCGAGGCCGCCTTGCGCGGCGCCCAGCTGGAGCTGCTGGGCGGACCGGAGCCCGATCTCCGCTCGCCCGCCGCGTGGGCACCGTTTCAGCTTCTGGGAACGGCGTTCCCCGTGATCCGGCCTGCCGAGCGATCGCCGCCCAGGCCCGAACCCTGATCCCCGGTCGACCGAAAGGAGGTGCAAGCTCGACTTGTGCGAGCCCGGGTAGGAGTGTGTTTACCGCTAGAACCAACCGTTATCTTGAAAACAGCAATTTGGGAGGAATGTCACCATGGCACAGCTTCGCCTGATCTTCCACGGTCTGCTCGGTATCGCGATGCGCCAGGAAAACGGGTTGCCGGTCGCTTCCGTGCTCTTCCTCAAGCAGCCGATCCCGCTGCCTGCCTTTTCGGCCGATACCCAGCCCTTCATCTCGCAGTCGCACTTCCCCTTTCTCAGGTTCGCCAAGAGCCTCCTCGACTCGAACTCACCGCGCCAGCCTCAATTCGAGGTTGGGCCCTTCGGCCAGCCGACCGACGGCATCCTGTTCCTCGAGGGCGAGCGGCTCTCGCTGCCCAACGTCACCGGCGGCGTTGTGCCTTTCAACGATCCGACGATTCCCGCCGGCGCCATCAAGCCCGACGCCGTGCCCGCCAACTTCGACCGTCAGAAGCAGGACTTTCGCTGGACCGCGCAGATGGACGACGTCTTCAATGGAGCGGGGCAACTCGACCCCGACACCCTCAACGGCAACGCCTTGAAGCTCATCGAGGCCGTCTTCGACCTGCGGCAAGGGACGATCGGCTGCAACAAGCTGGCCGGCGAGGTGGTGACCGGCACGGGAACCAAGGACTGTTTCACGTTCAAGCTCCCCGCCAAGACCGATCACCAGGCCCTCTCCGAAGAGGTCATTCTCACGACCACCATCGGCCCGCAACTCGTCATCGCCTCCGCGCCGCTGCCGAACAGCACCGGCACGCAGCAGCCGAGCCTCGTCCTCAACGCCGACGGCACCGGGACGATCGAGTGCCACGTCTTCAACTCGGAGCTCGATGTCATCATGCGGCCGCCCACGCTGCCGGTGGTGAGCCAGGATCCGCGGGACATCGTCCAGCTCTTCGAGCTCTCGGCGGTGCGTCCTCCTCTTCTCGACCGCCAGGCACCCACCAACGACGGCGGCGGCGCAGGCGACCACATCTGCCCGGCGGGGGTGTTCCTTGCCTAAATCGGTGTCGGTGCAGAACGTTCAGATCATCGTTCCCACTCACCTTCCCGGCACCAGCGGCCTGTGGCCGGTCGGGACGAAAGTCCGCTACCGGATCGGCTCCCTGCCGGCGAACCGGCCGGCGATCAACCTTTCAACCATGTCGCAGATCATGTCGGACGCCTTCAACGCGTGGAAGAGCAGCGGCCACCTCCCGATCGATTTCGTCGAGGTGACCGCGGAGCCTTGCGAGATCGTCGTCAACTGGGAAAGGTTCGCGGGCATAGGCCTCGACGGCATCCTGGCCAGGACCGACGACCCGCCTGCCGCCGGGACCTCCCCGAACGTGATCGCCTTCAACGACGACCCGGCCATCTCGTGGGCCGCCAGCAGCGTGAATGGTTTCGATTACGACTTGCGGTACATCGCTCTTCACGAGGTCGGCCACGCGATCGGCCTGGCTCACAGCACCTCTCACGAGGTCGTGATGAGCGACAGCATCGGCCTCGGCCCAGGCTTCGGCTTGCAAGTCGCCGATATTACGGCGGCGGGCCTGCTCTATGCCCATCGGGTCAAGAATGCTCTCGCCGGCAGGTTGCTCCAGCTGCTCGGCGTCAGGGCCGGCGCCCGCCGGGTCCTGTGCGGCTCGGTGGCGGCCGGCGCCGCGGCCCTGGCTCTCCAGGCTGCCCCCCAGCGGCTGGTTGGAGGCCAGGCGGGCTCGCGATGAGTCCTCCCGCCCGGCAGGGTTCCCCCCTGCCGGGCGCCCTGTTCCGCCGAGCCAGCCGGCGCTTCCTGCCGTTCCCGCCCAGGCGAGACAGGTAGCGGAATCCCGCGCTAGCGCAGGCGCTCGAGGATCTGCCGGAGGTCGCCGCCGATCCGCTGCAGCTGATCGCGGTGGGCGGCCGCCAGGGGCTCGAGCAGCTCGGCGCCGCGCTGGGTGAGGCTCACGAACACCTGGCGCCGGTCGGCGCCGCCGGGCTGGCGGACCATGAGCCCTTGCGCGACCATGCGGTCGATCAGGCCGACGGCGCTGTGGTGGCGGATCTGCAGCCGCTCGGCCAGCTCGCTGACGGTGAGACGGTCGCGCCCGGGGAAGCCGCGGACGGCGATCATCGCCAGGTACTGCTGCGGCGTGACGCCGGCCCTGCGCGCCGCCTCTTCGCTGAAGCGCAAGAACTGCCGCAGAGCGTAGCGGAAAGCCGCCAGCGCCTGGTAGTCGTCGGCGCTCATGAGCGGCCGCCCGCCATCGTCCTGCCTTGCACCGTTGTTCATGATCCACGTAATCCTAGCAGGCGGCGTGCCTGGCGGTTCCGGCCTCGGCGCCGGACGGCCTTCGGCGCGTGGCCGCCGTGCATTCAGTGGCAGGCGAAGGCGGAGGTGTCCTGGATCGGCTCGAAGGGCGTGTTCGCCGGGTTGGTGTAGACCTGGATCGCACCGGTCTGGGTGTCGGTGACGGTCATCACCACGTGCACGTCGGTGAGCCCGGCGGCGAAGAACCAGAAGTGACCGCCCACGCTGCAGCCGTCGATCATCTTGACGAACGCCTCGACGTTGGCGGAGTCGAAGAACCAGAAGTAGCCGCTGTTGCCGATCGGGACCGCCTGGGCGTTGCCAGGGCTGCCGCTGTCGGTTTGGAAGGTAGCGGCGACCCTGAAGCGGCCTCCCTGCAGGCAGAGGGTGTGGGGGTCGGGGGTGCAGGTGATCGCTCCCTTCGCGACGACCACGTCGTCGACGTTCGCCTGCAGGCGGCCGCCGGTCTGGGGCGCCAGGACGGCGTAGAACTCCCCGGATTTGGCGAAGGAGTTGACGAAGGTCGTGGAGGAATCGTTCCAGGAACCGACGGCGATCACCTCGGGCGTCTCGACGACCGGGCCCGGAGGCGGCCCCGAGCAGTCCGTCGTCGGGAAGGGGACGATCACGAAGAAGGCGCCGCCTTCGGCCGTGTTGCCGCCGGGGATGTAGATCTGGCCGCCGAGGTGGTAGGTGGTCCCGACGGTGAGCGGGACGCACTGCAGGATCTCGGTGTTGATCCCGCTGACGGCCGGGGCGTCGAAGATCTCCTTCGCCGAGCCTTCGCTCGGCGAGCCCTCGGCATCCAGCGAGCCGTCCCAGGTGACCTGGCCGATGACCTGCCAGCCATTGAGGCCGGTGACGAAATCGGGGTCGGTGAGGAGGTTCTGCGCCGCCAACGGCGCCGCGCGGCCGGCCAGCAGCGCCGCGACCGCCAGCGCCGGGACCAGAAGAGCCGTCACGCCTGCGAGCCGAAAATGCTTGGGCAACATGGCTTGACCCCTTTCTCGGCTACCAGCAGTTCGCTGCGCCTGGATCGCCGGTCCCTGGTCGCCATGTTATATCAGCATACCAGGGGTTTGCAAGGTGTCGCCGGTTTGCAAGTCGCTGTCTCGGTCGGTCGTGGGGCCTTGGAGGATGGCCACCCCTGCCGGTTCGGCCGCGAGCGCCGCCTGCGCCGCTCTCGGCAGCTCCCCGACCGCCCAGCAGGCTGCTGAAAACCCCCGTGCGCTGCGGCTGGACCCCCTCCCTCCTCGCCTTGGTGTTCGGCGCCGAGCGCGACCGCGGTCCGGGCGACCCCTACGTGTACTTCACCGATCGAATCCGCCGGGACAGCCTGGGAGCGGGGAGAACCTCCCCACCGGCGGCACCTGAGTCCTCGCCTGGGACGACAACGGGTTGCGGGTCAATGCGGGGCCCGACGGGCTGCCGGCGCGGATCGAGCTCGACGCTGCGGATCTGCGCGACATCGTGAGCGGCCGGGAGAACCCTTTGAAGATCGCCCAGACGGGCCGCATTTGCGTCGAAAGGTTGAAAAGCGACGAGACCCTGCGCGGCCTTCTCCAGTTAGTCTGGGGTCCGTCCGCTCCCGTCGCAGGGTCGCTACCGGCAGCTGGGTCGCTGGTCCTCCTTTCCTCGGTGGAGGTAGGAGCTGAGCCGCTGGGAACTGAGCAGCCGACCTGCGAAAGCCCCCAGCCAAAGGCTCAGCGGGCGACTTACTTTGAGGCCGGCCCGATCGAGGCGGTTCGGAAAGCGCTTGAGCGGGAGCCGAGCCGGAAGATCGGAGTGGTATGCTCTCTTCGACTCAAAGTATAAGACATGATGAGAAAACAACCTGAGACTCGGTAAAGAGGCTTGACCGCCGTGATGGTTGGGCTCCTGCCCGACTCCAACACCGGCCCAGCGAGGGCGAAATCGCCATGCCCTTCCCTCGGCACATGTAGTGTCGATCTGGACTGTATGACTCGCCGCTCGCCCGCCAGCCGGCCCGATAGGTCACCGTTTCCTCAGTGCCTGCCCGGCAGCGATCCTGGGATCGCTCTATCCAGCAGGTGGAGTGGAGGGCAGAAAAGCTAGCACCGAGGGCGTCCGCCCCGGCGCCAAGGAGCCACCTATGGGACACCCAGATCCCCCGCAGCATTCGGTGGGCCGGGCGCTCATTGCTTGCGGCGGCCTCGGCACCCGGCTGCTCCCGGCTACGAAAGCGCTGCCGAAGGCCCTGCTGCCGGTGCTCGACCGTCCACTGCTGCAGTACGCCGTTGAGGAGGTGGTGGCCGCCGGCATTCACGAGATCGGCGTGCTCTTCAGAGCTGATCAGGCCGCTATTGCCTCGGCCCTGACGACGCCGCCCGCCCTGGTGGACCAACTAAAACGCCTCGAGCGCCGAGCCGAGCTGGCAAACCTGCTCCGCTT
>DATKFK010000851.1:0-2186 GCA_035544375.1 Thermoanaerobaculia bacterium | reverse complement strand
AGGACAGCGCCCTCGCCAGCTGGGCGCCGCGCCTCGAGCGCGACAGCGCACGCGTCGACTGGAGCCGACCGGCGGCGGATCTCGTCAACCGGTGGCGCGCCTATACGCCATGGCCAGGGCTGACCGCCGAGCTGCGCGGGGCGCCGGTCAAGCTGCTGCAGATCGCCGGGGCCCCGGCAGACCCTCCCGCCGGCGCGGCCGCCGCCCCCGCCGCCGGCGCGCCCCCGCCGCCCGGGACCTTCCTCGGCTCGACCCCTGCCGGGCTCGCCGTGGCCTGCGGCGGCGGCACGGCGCTGGCAATCGTCGAGCTGCAGCGGCCGGGCAGGAAGGCGCAGCCGGCCCGTGACTTCGTCAACGGCGAGCGGCTGCGCCCAGGCGAGAGGTTCTCCTGACCGGTCCGGCGGTCGCGGGCTCGCCTGGCGAGCGCCGGCCGGCGACGGCGCGCCGGGTCCTCCCGCCACAGCGCGTGACCGCGCGCATCGAGCCATGACCAGGAACCGTCCCGATTCGGCCCCGCTTCCCGGCGCTCCCCGCAGCCGGCGGCCCGCTCCCGGGCGCACCCCTCAGGACAACGTGCGGGCGGCCGCCGGCTGGGTGCTCGAGCGCACTCTGCAATCGCTGGCGCCGGTCGATTCTTACCTGGCCAGCACGCTGGCCCGTTTCGACGAGCGCGACCAGGGCTTGCTGCGCGAGCTGGTGATGGGCAGCCTGCGCTGGCTTCGCCGGCTCGACCAGATCCTCGCCGACGCCAGCCATCGCCGCTTCGATCAGATCGAGCCCGCGCTGCATTCGCCGCTGCGCATCGCCGCCTACCAGCTGCTCTTCCTCGACCGCGTGCCGGCACATGCGGCAGTGCACGAGGCGGTGGAGCAGGCCCACCTGCTGACCCATCGCGGCGGCGCCAGCTTCGTCAACGGCGTGCTGCGGCGCATCGCGCGCGATCCCCAGCTCGGCAGCTGGCCGGTGCACGCGGCCGACCCGGTCCGCCGGTTAGCGCTCGAGATGAGCCATCCGGATTTCCTGGTGGAGCGATGGCTCGCGCGCTTCGGACGCGAGGCGACGCTGGCCTTGCTCGCCGCCAACAACCGCGACAAGCCGGTGCAGCTGCTCGCCTTCCGCGACCGCGGCGGACGCGAGCTGCTGGCGGAGGCATTGATCGACGAAGGCATCGAGGTGGAGCCGTCGCCGCTGTCGCCGCTCGGGCTCACCGTGCGCCGGGGCAACCCGTTCGCCTCGCCGACGTTCGCCCGCGGCGACTTCTACATCCAGGACGAAGCCAGCCAGGCCGCCGCATGGGTGCCGCCGCCGCGCGCCGGCGAAACGGTGCTCGACGCGGCGGCGGCTCCCGGCGGCAAGACCTTCTCGCTGCTCGCCCGCGAACCCACGGTGAGGCCGATCCTGATGGACGTGGCGCTCGCCCGCATCGACCTGGTGCGCCGCAACCTGCGCCGTCTCGGCCGCCGCCTGCCGATCGTGGTCGCGGACGCCGGCGCGCCGCCGTTTGGCGGGATGCCACGGGTCCCGGCGCCTCAGGGTGTTCAAGAGGCCGGCGCCGGCCGCGGCTTCGACCGGGTGGTCGTCGACCTGCCATGCACCGGCACCGGCACCTTGCGCCGCCATCCGGAGCTCAAGTGGCGGATCAGCGAAGGCGAGATCGGGCGCCTCTCCCAGCAGGCGTTGCGCCTGCTCGCGGGCGTGGCGCCGCTGGTGCGCCCCGGCGGCTTGCTGGTCGCCATCACCTGCTCGCTCGAAGCCGAGGAGAACGAGCAGGTGGCGGCGAGCTTCCTCGCCAGCCACGCCGATTTCGCGCTCCTGCCGCTCGGCGGGCGCCTCGACCCGCCGCTGGCCCACGGCATCCTCGGGCCCGGCGGGTGGCGCGTGCCAACCGGCGACGACCACGACGGCTTCTCGGTCGCAGTGCTCGCGAAAGCCCGTCGTTAGAGGCTCCGGCGCACATCGCCCATTGACAGCCCCAAATCGTTGGCTTATCGTCTCCCCCAGTCACTTTCGCAGGAAAAACGAATCCAAGGAGGAGGAGAGATGGCTGGTAAGGCTGACTTGATCACTGGTATTGTGGACGCTGTCGACGGGCTGACGCGGAGGCAGGCCACCGAGGCGTTCGAGGCGGTGTTCGCGGCCATCACGGATGCCGTGAAAGCGGGAGAGAGCGCCAAGGTCCCGGGCTT
>DATKFK010000850.1:0-4397 GCA_035544375.1 Thermoanaerobaculia bacterium | reverse complement strand
GAGGCCGAAGGCGGCGCTCTCGAACGGCGGCACCGTCTGGTTGCGCGACACCCACGACAGGTCGCCGCCGCGCTGCTTGGAGCCCGGGTCGTCGGAGCTCTCCTCGGCGAGCTTGGCGAAGTCGCCGCCGGCCTTCACCTTGGCCAGGATGTCGTCGGCCTTGGCCCGCGCCTTCTTCTTGTCCTCCGCGGTGGCCTTGGCGTCGACGTGGATCAGGATGTGACGCACGTGCACGCGCTCGGGGCGCTTCAGCTTGTCCGGGTTCTGGTCATAGAACGCCTTGACCTGCTGATCGCTCACCTTGACGTCGTTGACCACCTTGGTCTCGACCAGCTTCTGCAACACGAAGGCCTCGCGGGCCTGCTTCGCGAGGTCGGCCTCGGTGAGACCTTCCTTCTTCAGCTCTTCCTGGTACTTCTCGGGAGAAGGGAAGCGGCCCTTGAGCTCGCTGACCTGCTTGTTGACCTCCTCGTCGCTGGCCGTGATGCCCGACGCCTTGGCCTCTTCCAGCAGCAGCTCGTTGCTGACCAGCTGATCCAGCACCTTGCGGTAGAACTCGGCGGTCTCCGGCTGGTTGGGCGCCAGCTGGGCGTGGATCTGGTCCGCCATCTTGATCAGCTCGGTCTTGGCGATCGGGGTGCCGTTGACCTTGGCCACCACGGCCGGAATCTTTTCCGGCGCCAGTGGCGGCTCGGCCGGCTTCGCCGCCGTCGTGCCGGCCGGCGCGGTGATCCCGCCCGCCGCCGGGGAGGCGCTGCCGGCGCCGGCGGGGGCCTGGGAAGCGGCCGGCGCGGCGCCTGCCGGCGCCGAGCTGGCACCGCCCGCCGGCGCCGCGCCGGCACCGCCTGCCGGCGCCGAGCCCGCACCGCCCGCCGGCGGCGCGCCGCCGGCTGACGGGGCGGCCTTCGCCGTGGCGCCTGCCGCCTGCTCGCCCTGCGAACCGTGCGAGCAGCCCAGGAGGCCGGTCAGCAGGAACACCAGCGTGAGGGAAAGGATCTTGTGTCGTTGCGACGGGGTGGCGTTGAGCATCGGCTTGGCTTCCTCGGGAAGTACCCGTGACTACGCGGCGGCGGTCGCGGTGACCGGCGCGGAGGTCGGACTGAGGGTCGAAGGCGGCAAGCGGACCATCCGCCACCGCGAGGGCCGCTATCCTACCCGGAAATCGCCTCGAAGTTTACCCCCCGGCGAATCCCGCGACCCTGCGCCGCGGCCCTATCGTCTATACTTTGGACCTGACCGGGCCAGGCGGCGGCTGGGTTGCGGGTGGTGCGGGCCGGAGGCGGCGCCGGGCGCAGGCTGGACGCCGCACGGCCGGAAGGAGCCAGGCATGAGCTCGAAACTGGGAGACGCGGGGGCGGTCCACGCAACGGCGGAGGCCGAGGCCCCCGGGGCAAGCCCCGCTCAAATGGCGCCCGCGGCACGCGCCCCCGCATCTCCCGAGACCGCCCCCGCAGCTCCCGACAAGGCTCCGGACGCCGCCGCGGGCAGCGCCTTCTACCGCCTGGAAGCGCTCGAGACCATGGCGGAGGCGCGGCAGCGTTGGGAGGCGGCGAGCGCCCGGGCCGAGGCGAAGACCCCTTCCTGGAAGCGGGACTTCACGACGGTGTCGGGGATGGAGGTGCCGCACCTCGTCACTCCCGAGCAGATCGCCGGCATCGACCCGGGGCGGGAGATCGGGGTGCCCGGCGAGTTTCCGTACACCCGCGGCATTCATCCCACCGGCTACCGCGGCAAGCTCTGGACGATGCGGCAGTTCGCCGGCTTCGGCACCGCCGCCGACACCAACCAGCGCTTCAAGTACCTCCTGGCCCAGGGCCAGACCGGCCTGTCGGTGGCCTTCCACCTGCCGACCCTCTACGGCTACGACTCGGACCACAAGATGTCGACCGGCGAGGTGGGCAAGTGCGGGGTGGCGGTCGATACCCTGGCCGACATGGAGACCCTCTTCGACGGCATCCCGCTGGGCGAGGTCACCACCTCGATGACCATCAACTCGACCGCGCCGATCCTGTTCGCGATGTACCTGGCGGTGGCCGAGAAGCAGGGTGTGGACATCGAGCGCCAGGTTTCCGGCACGCTGCAGAACGACATCCTCAAGGAGTACATCGCGCAGAAGGAGTACATCTATCCGCCGCGGCCGTCGATGCGGTTGATCACCGACCAGTTCGCCTTTGCCGCCCGCCACGCGCCGCGCTGGAACACCATCTCGATCTCCGGCTACCACATCCGCGAGGCCGGCTCGACGGCGCTCCAGGAGCTCGCCTTCACGCTGCGCGACGGCATGGAGTACGTGCAATACGGCATCGATGCGGGCCTGCCGGTCGACGAGTTCGCGCCCCGGCTCTCCTTCTTCTTCAACAGTCACAACGATTTCTTCGAGGAGATCGCGAAGTACCGGGCGGCGCGCCGGATCTGGGCGACGGTGATGCGCGAGCGCTATGGGGCCGTCAACCCGCGCTCCTGGATGCTGCGCTTCCACACCCAGACGGCGGGCTGCTCGCTGACCGCGCAGCAGCCGATCAACAACGTCGTGCGCACCACCGTGCAGGCCCTGGCGGCGGTGCTCGGCGGCACCCAGTCGCTGCACACCAACGCCCTCGACGAGACGCTGGCGCTGCCGACCGAGGCCAACGCCCGCACCGCCCTGCGCACCCAGCAGATCCTGGCGCACGAGTCGGGAGTCATCAACAGCGTCGATCCGCTCGGCGGCAGCTACCTGGTCGAGGAGCTGACCCGGCAAATGGTGGAGGGCTCGTTCGACTACATCCGCCGCATCGACGAGCTGGGAGGAATGGTCGAGGCGATCGAGGCGGGTTTCCCGCAGCGCGACATCATGGACGCCGCCTTCGCCTACCAGCGCGCCGTCGAGGAGCGGGAGAAGCTCATCGTCGGCCTCAACGCCTTCCAGGTCGAGGGCGAGGCGCCGATCGACATCCTCTACATCGCCGACGACCTGGCGGAGCGGCAGATCGAGGGTCTCGAAACCGTCAAGCGGCGCCGCGACGCGGGCGCCGTCGCCCGCACCCTGGGAGCGCTGCGGACCGGGGCCGCCGGCAGCGCCAATACCATGCCGCTGATCCTCGACTGCGCGCGCGCCTACTGCACGGTCGGCGAGATCAGCGACGCGCTGCGCGAGGTCTTCGGCACTTACGAGGAGCCGGCGGTTTTCTGAAGCCGCCACGCGCCTCATGACCGATCTCGTCGGCGCCGTGCGCCAGTTGTTGCTGTACAACCTGTGGGCGGACCGCATCTGCCTCAAGGCACTCGAGCAGGTGGCTGCCGAGGACCTGACTCGCGACACCGGCACGAGCTTCGGCTCCCTGCTCGGCACGCTGGCGCACATCCTCGCCTCGCAGCGGCTGTGGCTGGCGCGTTTCGAAGGCAAGGCGATCGACCGGGTGCCGGACGTCTCGGCCTTCCCCGACTGGGAGACGCTGACGGCGGCCTGGGGCGAGACCTCGGCGGAGCTCGGCTTCTTCCTGGCGTCGCTCTCTGCCGTTCAGCTGACCGCCGACATGACCTGGACCAGCACCCAGGGCGTCACCTACACCCGTCCGTTGTGGCAGCCGGTGCTGCACCTGGTCAACCACGGCACCTATCACCGCGGGCAGGTGGTGTCGCAGCTGCGCCAGCTGGGGTACGAACCGCCGTCGACCGACATGATCTACTTCCTGATCGATCAGGCGCCTGCCGCGCCCGCCGCGGGCAACACCCTCGCCGCGCCGCCGTAGCCCGCCGCCGGCCCTCTGCTAGAATCGCCGGCCATGCAATCCCAGCCCCTCGAGAGTGACCGGCCCTTCCGCATCCTGATTGCCAAGCCGGGGTTGGACGGCCACGACCGGGGTGCGAAGGTGGTTGCCCGGGCCCTGCGCGACGCGGGCTACGAGGTGATCTACACCGGCCTGCGGCAGACGCCGGAGCAGATCGCCGCGGCGGCGGTGCAGGAGGACGTGGATGCCGTGGGCCTGTCGATCCTTTCCGGCGCCCACAACAGCCTGCTGCCGGAGATCACCCGCCTGCTGCGCGAGCAGGGCGCCGGCGACATCCTGGTGTTCGCCGGCGGCATCATCCCCGAACAGGACATGGAAGGGTTGCAGCGCGCCGGCATCGATGCGGTCTTCCTCCCCGGCACCTCCACGAAGGACATCGTCCAGTACCTGCGACGCCGCCTTTCGGCGGCCTAGCCAGCTCATTTTCGGGATTTGAATCGGAGGGGTCCATGAGTAGACGCATCCTGCTGGCCGACGACAGCGTCACCATCCAGAAGGTCATCGAGCTGACCTTCATGGACGACGACTACGAGGTGCGGGCGGTCGGCAACGGCGACGAGGCGGTGGCGATGCTCGCCACGCTGCCGATCGACTTCGTGATCGCCGACGTCCACATGCCTGGGGCCA
>DATKFK010000849.1:0-2194 GCA_035544375.1 Thermoanaerobaculia bacterium | reverse complement strand
GGCCGGCCGGCCGTCGCCGTTGCCCGAGCTGCCGATCCAGTACCCCGACTACGCCCTCTGGCAGCGCCGCTGGCTCGAGGGCGAGGTGCTGGCGGCAGAGGTCGGCTTCTGGCGGGAGCGGCTCGCCGGCAGCCCGGCGTTGCTTCTGCTGCCCACCGATCGCCCGCGCCCGGCGCGCCGCGAAGCGCGCGGCGGGGCTCTGCCGTTCCGCCTCGACGGCGCGCCCACCGTTGCGCTCGAGACGCTGGCGAGGCGCTCGGGCACGACGCTCTTCATGGTGCTGCTCGCCGCCTTCCAGGCGCTGCTCTCGCGCTACAGCGGACAGCGCCTGGTGAGCGTCGGCACTCCCGTCGCCGGGCGCCGCCGGATCGAGCTCGAAGGGCTCGTCGGCCTGTTCGTCAACACCCTGGTGCTGCGGGGCGACCTCGCGGGCGACCCCGGGTTCCAGCCGCTGCTCGAGCGCGTGCGCGAGACGGTGCTGGAGGCCGACGCGCACCAGGATCTGCCGTTCGAGAAGCTGGTGGAGGAGTTGTCGCCGCGCCGCTCGCTCGCCTACTCGCCGCTGTTCCAGGTGATGCTCGCCTGGCAGGACATGGCGGTGCCGCTGGCGCCGCCCGATCCCCCCGGCCTCCGGCTCGGGCCGTTCGAGACCGCCGGCGGCGCCGGCGGCGCCGCCCGCTTCGATCTCACGCTGTCGCTCGCGGCGCGCGGCGGCGAGGTCGCGGGCAGCCTCGAGTACGACCGCGATCTGTTCGACGCCGCCACCGCGGCGCGCCTGCTTGCCCATTTCGCGATCCTCCTGGCCGGCGCCGCGGCCGACCCCGCGCTGCAGGTCTCGCGGCTGCCGCTGCTCGCTCCGGCCGAGCGCCGGCAGCTGCTGGCGGAGTGGAACGACACCGCAGCCGAGATGGACAAGCCGGCCGGCGCCACCCTGCCCGATCTCTTCGCCGCCCGGGCGCGCGCGCAACCCCAAGCGGTGGCGCTCGGGTGGGATGGCGGGGAGCTGAGCTACGGCGAGCTGGCGGCGAACGTCGAGCGCCTAGCGGCGCGGCTGCGGCAGGCCGGAGTCGGGCCCGAGGTGGTGGTGGCGGTCGCGCTCGAGCGGTCGCCCGAGCTGGTGACGGCGCTGCTCGCCGTGCTGGCGGCCGGCGGCGCCTACCTGCCGCTCGACCCCGGGCATCCCGCCGAGCGGCTGGCGTTCATGCTCGAGGACTCAAGAGCGAGAGTGCTGCTCACGGAGGAGCGGCTCGCCTCCCGCCGATCGGGTCTGCCGCTGCCGCCGCACTCACCGCATTCGCCGGGACCGTCGCCCCCGCCGAGCGCCCACCTGCGGGTGATCTGCGTCGACGAGAACGATGGGGCCGATGCAGCGGCGTTGCCGGCGGTGACGCTCGCCGCCGCCGCGGCGGCTCCCGGGCCCCGCCTCCATTGCCTCGCCTACGTCATCTACACCTCGGGGTCGACCGGCCGTCCCAAGGGTGTCGAGGTCACCCATGCCGGCCTGATCAACCTGCTGGCGTCGATGGCCAGGGACCCTGGCATGGAGGCGGGCGATACGCTGCTCGCGCTCACCACGGTCGCCTTCGACATTGCCGCCCTCGAGATCTTCCTGCCCCTGATGGTGGGCGCCCGCCTGGTGCTGGTGACTCGCGAAACCGCCGCCGATGGCGAGCGGCTGCGCCGGGCCGTCGAACGGCTGCGGCCGAGCGTGATGCAAGCGACGCCGGCGGGATGGCGCCTGTTGCTCGACTCCGGCTGGCCGGGCGACCCCGCGCTGCGCATGCTGTGCGGCGGCGAGGCCCTGCCGCGGGACCTGGCCGAACGGCTGCTCGCCGGCTCGGCGGCGCTGTGGAACGTCTACGGGCCCACCGAGGCGACGATCTGGGCGAGCGCCTGGCGGGTCGTCTCAGGGGAGAGGCCGGTGCCGATCGGGCTGCCGGTGGCCAACACCCGCATCCTGCTGCTGGACGCCGGGTTCGAGCCGGTGCCGATCGGGATTTCCGGAGAGCTCCACATCGGCGGGGTGCAGGTGGCGCGCGGCTACCTGGGACGTCCGGAGCTGACCGCGGAGCGGTTCGTGCCCGACCCGTACGGCGCGGCGGGAGAGCGGCTCTACCGCACCGGCGACCTGGCGCGGCGGCTGGCGGGCGGCGAGATCGAGTACCTGGGGCGCGTCGACCAGCAGGTGAAGGTG
>DATKFK010000848.1:0-6279 GCA_035544375.1 Thermoanaerobaculia bacterium | reverse complement strand
CGCTCGCCGCCGGCTCCGACAAGCAGGTGGTGGCGCGCCGCTGGTTGGCGGACCAGCCGGGTGAGATCCGGGTGCAGTCCATTCCCGGGCCCGGGACGTTGTGGCTGAGCTTCCGCATCCCGCCGGGAGACGGCCCCACCGACAAGCTGGTCTACCACGACGCCACCGCCAACACCCCGTCGGTGGTCGTCCGTGGGACCTGCGGCGCGGTGGAGACGGGGATCTCGGGCCCTGGCCCGCACGACATCGACATGCCCATCGAGGCCGCGGGCCCCGACGGTGTCTGCCGGATCTCGCTGGCCCCGAACTTCCACATCCTCTCGCCAGGCCAGCCGGCCATCCGCTCCGTGTCGCTCGAGAGCGCGGCCTACAGCCCTGGCGCCGCCCGCGGCGCCGCGCCCGGCAGCGCGCCCGAGCCGCCCGGGAGCCCCGCCGGCGCGGTCGCGCCACCGCCGCGCACGCCATGAAGCACGGCGCCGGCAGCATCCTCCGGCCCGAGCAGGAGTCGTACCTCGACCGCCTGCTGCCTCCCCGCGAGCCGCTGCTGCGGAAGATGGAGGAGCAGGCGGCGCGCGAGGACATCCCCATCTCGGACCCGGAGGTGGCCCGTCTGCTCGCCATCCTGGCCCGCGCCACCGGCGCGCGCCTGATGCTCGAGATCGGCACGGCGATCGGCTATGTGACGCTGTGCCTCGCCCGCGCCGCGCCCCAGGCCAGGGTGGTGTCGATCGACAACGATCCGCGGCGCATCGCCAGCGCGCGGGCCTACCTCGAGCAGGCTGGCGTCGCCGGGCGGGTCGAGCTGCTGGAGGGCGCGGCGCTCGACGTCCTGCCGCGCCTCGAAGGACCGTTCGACCTGGTCTACATCGACGCCGTCAAGACCGAGTACCGGCGCTACCTCGACCTGGTGCTGCCGAATCTGCGCGTCGGCGGGCTGGTGGTCATCGACAACCTTCTGTGGGGAGGAGAGGTAGCCGAGCCGCCGCCGGCGGCAGAAGGCGAGAAAGAGGACCCGCAGACGGCAGCCCTCCGCGCCTTCAACGGCTACCTGATGATGCACCCCCAGCTGGAGTCCCTGGTCATGCCGCTGGGCGACGGAGTAGGCCTGGCCACCAAGATCAAAGCGCTGAGAAGCGAGATGGGCGGCCCGTTCTAGACCTGACCCTCCCGGCTTGTTTGCCCGGATGAGACCCCCAAGCCGGAGTGGGGAAGGAGGTCCGGCCGGGGCTACCCACGGAGGCGCGTCCGTACTTCGATCAGCATCTGCTTGAGCTCCATGGCGGTCCCCGGCCGGCGCGCGGCGCTCTTGTGCAGGGCCGTGCGGAAGAAGTCTCCCAGCACCTCGTCGTGCTCGGGACAGACCTGGGCGAAGTCGGGCACCCTGCCCAGCCGGATGCGCGTCATGATCTTGCGCACGTCGCCCGTGCCGAACACCTTGTGGCCCAGCAGGCACTCGTAGAGCACGATCGCCAGGCTCCACAGGTCGAACGAGGCATCCGCCCGCTGGCCGTTGAGCGCCTCGGGCGAGAGATACGAGAGCGTGCCGGCCATCTGCCGCGACAGGTCCACCGACGTGACCGTCTGGTTCCAGACCGAGGTCGGCGGCAGCGCCAGCGCATCGTCGGCACTGCCGGGGTCGTCGTTCCTGCCGTCGCGGCGCAGGTCGAACATGACGCGGGCGATGCCGAAGTCCATCAGCTTGGGAATGCCGTCGCGGGTGAAGCCGATGTTGCTGGGCTTGATGTCGCGGTGCAGGATGTCGACGCTGTGCAGCCGCGCCAGGCCCTCGGCCACGGCGATTCCGAGGTCGACGGCGGCGAGCTGCGGCAGCCTCTCCTGCTCGATCTTCTGCGCCAGCGTGCCGCCCTCCAGGAACTCGAGGATGAGCATCGGCACTCCCTGCCAGGTCTCGATGCCGTAGATCGAGGCGAGATGCGGGTGCGAGACCGCGGCCGCCGTCCTGGCCTCGCGGCGCAGGCGCATGGCATCCTCGGGAGACACCCGGCGCAGGGTCTTGACCGCCACCGGCCGGCCCAGCGCCAGGTCCGAGCCGCCGTAGACGACCCCCATGCCTCCGTAGCCGATGCGGCGCTCGAAGCGGAACTTGCCCGGCAGCACGAACGGTACCCTGGAAGGCTCGAGGCGGCGGCTGCAGGTGCCGCAGAACACCGTGAAGGGCTGGTACAGAATGCCGCAGACCGAACACTCCTTGGCCACTTCGGTTGCCGGCAACGGCTCCGACGGCACAGCCTCCGCGAGAGGCGGCTGGCGCGAGGCGGAGGTCCACGGCGTTGCGGTGCGGCTCTGATCGAGCTCCAGCACCCAGGCGGCGTTGCTGGCGATGGCGTGCAGCAGCTGCCGGTCTTCCTTGAGGAAGGGTAATCCGCTCTTTTTTTCGCCCAGGCCGATGATGCCGAGCAAGGAGCCGTCGCGCGACAGGATCGGCACCAGCAGGCGGAAACCGCAATCGGCCAGCCAGTGGCGCTCCTTTTCCGGCAGGCGGGCGAGCGGCGAGCGGACGTCGTCGAGATCCACGGCCAAAGGCTCGGAGCCGCTCGAGATGAGGCCGGCGAGCGCCGACGAGCCGTCCAGACGCCGGGCGCGGTCGATCGGGTCCTTGAGCATGCCGGTCCGTGGATCGGCGATCAGCAGGGAGATGCCGTCGAGATGCAGGGCGAGGTCCGCCTCCCGCGCGATCAGCTTCGCGAGCTCGGCGGCGTCGCGGATGGCGCGAATGCGCTCGACGAGCATGGTGAGGATCTGCCGCGCATCGTACTGCTCGCGAAAGAAGCGGCGATCGACCCAATCGAGCAGCCCGCGGCGATACGAGAGGGCGGCCATGCCCAGCCCGGAGGCGCCGAGCAGCAGCAGCATGCGGCTGCCCGAGAACAGCTCCGCCAGTGACTGCGAACGGTTCTGGTACAGATAAAGGAGCACCCCCGCCAGCGGCACCGTCGCCAACGCCACCGCCGAGTAGCGGGCGAGTGCGTACTGGAGGGCCCGCCGAGCAACGAGCTTGAGCTCCAGCACGTGGTGCACCAGCACGACGTAAGAAATCGAGAAGGGGACCGACAGCGCGAACAGGCTGGCGGTGATCGCCAGCGGCCGGCCGACGTCGAGGTTTGTCTCCTCGTATTGCCTCAGGCTCGGGAACAGCAGGTAGGAGAGCAGGTACGCGACCACCGGTCCGAGGCCGAACACCAGGCAGGTGGCAAACAGCCGCACCCGCCGGCGCTGCTCGCCCGTGGTCATCCGCGCCTTGTAGGCCAAAACCGGCAGCGCCGCGCCCAGGAGCAGGAACTGGCAGGTCTCGTAGAGGCCGTTCAATGGCTTGTCGCGCTGCCAGCCGACCACGTCGTACCAGGAGGCGCCGACCACGGAGCCGGTCTTTGGGCTGCTGACCGCCAGCAGCACGGCGTGGACGGCATAGAAGGTCAGGAAGGACAGCGCCGTCACCAGGGATGTCCGGATGCAGGTGTCCACCAGCAGCCGCAACCGCGGCGCGGCGGACGCGTGCGGAAAGTCGCGCACGAAGCGCCAGAAGAACAAAGGCATCAGGATGTCGAGCCGCAGCCCTCCGGACATCCAGCCGAGATCGGCCAGCGCGCCTGACCCATAGACCTGCAGGAGATGGGCGGGACGGTTGCAGAAGGCATCGGCGGTGAACAGCAGGAAGGCGCCGAGCGAGATGGCGCGCGGGTCGCCGCGGCCCGCGATCAGCAGGAAGAGGGCGGCGGCGCCGAAGGCCAGGATCTCCGGATAGGTGAACAGCTGCGAGAGGCCCACGGGGTTGGGGAGGCCGGCGCCGATCGGCAGGCCGAGCAACAGGAAGCTGCCGACCACTCCCCCGAGCTTGAGGAAGCCGAGCAGTAGAGCGAGCCGCGTCCAGGCCGATGAGCGCAAGGGGCGATCAGTGCCGCAGAGGCGGCCGGTTGAGCGAGACGGTCGACCGCAGCGAAGGGGAGGGGGCTGGCGCCTGTTTCATGGCTCGGGGTCGGCGCGGGCGGTGGTGGCTCGGGACACCAGGCTAGGGTGGACAGAGCGGCGTCTTCGATTGCTGTTCGACCATCCGCGCGGCGCGTTCGAAGTCGCCGCGGGCAAGGGCGGTCTTGCCCGCGGCTCCGGCGTTGATCGCCATCAAGCGGCCGAGTGCGCGGAAGCGCTCCAGCACTTGCACAGCGAGCGACTCCCAATCCCTGACCAACGCCGCGTCGATGCGTTGGAAATAGCGGTCGTACAGGGCGGCGCAGACCTCCTGTGACACGCGTACGGCACCTGTGCCCTGGCCGAAAGCCACGTAGATCTGGGCCATGATGCCACTCTGAGTGTAAGCCATGGAACCCCCCGGCGCCGTTTTGCCTCGCATTGAGATATGTGCCTAAACTACGGAATAGCTTGTATTTACGGGGTCTTATTTTAGGCTTGGCTCTTTGATTGGGTCAATAGGATAGGTGGTCGGGGTATTCTTGGGGGGGTCTGGAGATCCGTGCCGAGATCGGCGGTGTGCCTGGGCGAATGGTCGCTCATCGGATGCCAATTCGTTTGTGGGTCCGATGTATGTAGACCGGCGCGAGCGACCGGATTCCCCGGCGCGGCGGCAAGCGGCGCCGCCGCCGCCGGCTGCCAACGGACCTTCCTGCTATGCGGATAGATGCGGTGGCAACGAAAACGGGGGGAACGGCGTCTCGGTTTCGAGGAAGCCGTTCAAGCCGGAGATCCGTTCGCCGGCGAGCTCGAGCACAATGAGCGCCCAGGCATGGAAGCTCCCGCCAGGCCCGGCCCAGGCGGGGCCGATCAGTACTTGACCGAGCAGCCGTAAGGCTTGGTGGACGCCGGATCGGGCTTGCCGCCGGCGCGCTCGGCGTTCAGGCCGTTACCCACGTAGTTGACGCGCTCGGCCTTGGCCTTGCGCCCGCTCGGATCGTCGTCGATGGCGCCGTTGTAGGCGATCCTCCCCTGGGGATCGATGATGAACATGTGCGGCGTGGTCCTGGCGCCATAGGCGTGGCCGGTGGCGCCGGATTCGTCGTAGAGCACCGGGTAGGTGATGCCTTCGCTCTTGACGTAGGACTGGTAATCGGCGGGCGTCTCGAAGTCGCCGCTCCGCGGGTTGGTGCTGTTGACGCCGAGCCAGACCACCTCGCCGTGCTGCTTGGCCAGCTCGGTCATGGTCTTCTCGCGCGCGTGGCGGTCGGAGAAGGGACAGTGCGGGTTCACCCATTCGAGCACGACCACCTTGCCCTTGTAGTCGTCCAGCGAGTGGCTCTTGCCGTCGATGCCCTTGAGCTGGAAGCCGGGCGCGCCGGTGCCCACCTCGCCGGAGGCGAAGGCGGCGGTGGCGGCGAGCAGGAGCCCGGCGGCGAGCAGCGGTGCGGTACGGACCCAACGGTTACGCATTGTGAGACCTCCTATCGGTTCAGGGTGTTTGGCAGTTCCGCCAGTGTCTTGCCTTGAAGCTGGATCGGCCAGTGCCATTGGTCACGGCGGTCACGGCGTCACGCCGGCGCGGCTGCCGCGGCGGTTCCCGCCGCCGGTACGCCGGCGGCCGCCGGCAGGTCGCCGGCGAGGCGGTTGCGGCCCGCCAGCCACAATGGAACGATCGCGCAGCCAGCCAGGGCCGCGGCCAGCAGGATGCGGGCCAGCGCCGGCCGTTCGATCCGCCGTCGCAACCAGGCGGCCAGTGCCATGGCGAGCAGCGCGAGCTCGACGCCGGCGAGGCCCTCGGCGCTGATTTCGAGCGACAGCACATAGAGGGCGCCAAGGGTCAGCAGCAGCGCGAGGAAGCCGGCGGCCTCGCGGCGGGTCGCCGGCTGCCGCACCCGCAGCAGCCCCCATGCCTCGAGCGCCAGGAGCGCCGCGGCGACCGCCGCGAGGGCGAGAACCCTGGGGTCGGCGGCCGCCAGGCTGGCGCGAAGGCCATGCCGCGCGGCTGCCGGCCGCGCCGCCGCGACGGCGCCCCGCGCCCGTCCGCCCGACGCCGGCCGGCCATCGGCCGCCGCCCCGATCGGTGCCCCGGCCAGCGCCGCGCTCTTCACCTCGATTGGCACCAGCTGGCGCGCGGCGAGCGCCAGCGGCTCACCGCGCCCGGCACGTTCGAGGCCGGTGGCCGTCCAGGCGATCTCGGTGCCGGCGGGGAGGGGCGCCGAGGCGTCCTTGCGCCGCACGGGCGCCGTGAATCGCAGCTCGACGGGTGTGGCGACGACCCGCGGGCGTCCCAGCTCGAGCGCCGGGTGCGTCTCGAAGAACAGATCGGCGCCGGCGGGCGCGGCGGTCACGCCA
>DATKFK010000847.1:0-5561 GCA_035544375.1 Thermoanaerobaculia bacterium | reverse complement strand
TGTCACACCGAGGCCGCCGAGCCGCCGTCCCAGCAAGGCGCGCGACTGAGGCATAGCCAAAGCCTATGCCGCAGGGAGCGGAACGAAGCTGGGGCGGATGGATCGGCGGCCGAATGTCAGCGTATTTCCGGAAGTCAGTACTAAGGGACGGACCCAAACGATTGGCTCGGGGCCTCTACAGACGGCGGCGGCTACTGAGATTCTGCCGGGCCCCAGCCGCCGCCGCCCGGGGTCTCCAGGAGAAGACGGTCGCCCGCCACCACCTCGACGCCGGCGACCGACGGCAGGTCCAGCACCTCCCCGGTGGCGCGGTGGAGGCGCTGCCGCCCCGCCTGGCCGGGTCCGCCGCCGGCGGCGCCGTAGGGGACCTCGACACGGTGCTGGGTGAGCAGCGACAGCGACATCGGCGCGAGGAAGGTCAGCTCGCGCACCACGCCGTCGCCGCCGGGATGGTGCCCGGCGCCGCCCGAGCCCGGACGCAGGGCGAAGCGATCCAGGCGCACCGGGTAGCGGTGCTCGAGCACCTCGGGGTCGGTGATGCGGGTATTGGTCATGTGGGTGTGCACCGCGCTCGCGCCGGCGGCGTCCGGGCTGGCGCCGGCGCCGCCGCAGACGGTCTCGTAGAAACCGAAGCGCTCGTTGCCGAACAGCACGTTGTTCATCGTCCCCTGGCTGCAGGCGGCCAGGCCCAGCGCCTTGAGAAGAGTGTCGACCAGGCGCTGGCTGGTCTCGACGTTGCCGCCGACCACCGCCGGCGCCTGCCACGGGTCCTCCGGGAAGGGCGGGTCGAGCATGCCGGGAGGCACGCGGATGTCGATCGGACGCAACAGGCCCTCGTTGAGCGGCAGCGGCTCGGCGACCAGGAGGCGCAGCACGTAGAGCACGGCGCTGCGCACCACCGCCGGCGGCGCGTTGAGATTGCCCGGATGGACGCCGCCGGAGCCGGCGAAGTCGATCCGCGCACCGGCCGGACCGAGCTCGATGCGCACCGCGATCGGCGAGCCGTCGTCGAGCCGCTCGACGGCCGACATGGGCTCGCGCGGCAACCGGGCGAGCGCCGCGCGCAGCCGCGCTTCGGCGCGCCGCTTGAGCGCCTCCATGTAGAACGCGACGGTGGACCGGCCGTCGCCGCCCGGCATCCCCTCCGTCGGCCCACCGCCGGCCGCGGGGGCGGCGGCGAGGGCGAGGGCGCGCAGCGCCGCGGCGCCGCTGTGGTTGGCGGCGGCGGCGGCGCGCAGATCGGCGAGGTTCTCCTCGACCGCGCGCGTCGGGAAGGGCCCGTCCAGCAGCAGGCGCCGCAACTCCGCCCAGCGCGCCTCGCCGCGGCGCGCCAGGTAGGTAGGCGGGATGACGACCCCTTCCTCGGCCAGGCAGCGCGCGCCGGGCGGCATGGACCCCGGACGCATGCCGCCGATCTCGGCGTGATGGGCGCGGCTCGCCACGTAGCCGACGAGCGGCGGCGGCTCGCCGGCGCCGGCGGCGAGGTCCCCGAAGACCGGGGTGATCACCGTGACGTCGGGCAGGTGGGAGCCGCCGAAGCCGGGGTGGTTGGTGATCGCCACGTCCCCCGGTTCGAGCGGCAGCGCGGCCGCGGTCAGCCGCACGCAGAGACCCAGGGCGCCCAGGTGCACCGGGATGTGAGGGGCGTTGACCACCAGTTCGCCGGCGGCGTCGAGCACGGCACACGAGAAGTCGAGCCGCTCCTTGACGTTGGTCGAGACGGCGGTGCGCTGCAGCCGCTCGCCCATCTGCCGTGCGATGGCCGCGAAGCGATGGGTGAACAGCTCGAGCTGGACGGCGGCGGCGGCGGGCAGGGGGGGCATTTCAGGGCTCCGACCGGTCGCCCCGGCCAGCCAGGTCGAAGCCGCTGCGGCGCGGCCACCGTGCCATCATGGCGATCAACGCGGCGAGGCAGATCACCAGGCCGTAGAACAGCGCCTTGCCGCTCTGCGCGATCACCGCACCCAGCGCGGCCGCCGCCGCCAGCATGCCGAAGCTGACCCCGGTGGCCCACGAGTAGGCACGCAGCCGCGACGCCTCCGGGTCGCCCCTCGGGTCGCCACTCGCCTCGTCATTCGGCTCGTCGCCCGGCTCGTCACTCAACTCGCCACTCGGCTCGTCACTCAGCTCGCCACTCGGCTCGTCGCCCGGTGCGCCGTCCGTCTGGGCAGGGAGCGGTGGGCGCAAGATCCTGCGGTGCACGGCCGACGCGAGCAGCACCAGCAGCATGGCCCCGATGGCGATCAGGAAGGAATCGGCCGGCGGCGACGCCATCAGGCTGCCTTCGGCGGCGCGTCCCGCCGCCCAGCCGATGGTCCCGGCCGTCACCAGCACCGCGGCCGCCAGCACGGCGCAGACCGAGCCCAGGGTGCGCAGGCGCCGCTCGATCCGGTCGTCGTCGCCGCTTCGAGGGTGCCCGCCATCGCCATGCCTATCGCGACGGGCGGCACCGGCGCCGCCCGCTGCACCGTCCTCGGGCGGAGATCCTGGATCGTTCCGCGGCATGCCGGCATCAAGTATAGGGGTCGCCGGGACCGGGACCAGGACCGGGAGGGCCGGCGGGCGGCCGCCGGAGCACCAGGGCGGCGGCCTCGTCGCGGCGGCAGGTCCAGCCTTCCTCGACCACCGTGGCGGTGTGGGCCTCCAGCACCAGGGCCGGACCGGAGAAAACGGCTCCCGCCGCGAGCGCCGCCCGCTCGTAGGCCGGCACCTCGCGCCAGCGGCCGCCGACGAAGGCCCGCTGCCGGGAGGCCTCCGGCAAGCCCCTGCCGTCGGGAGCCTCGACTCCAGGAGCCTCGACCGCCGCCGGCGAGCCGCCGGCGGACCACTCCGCGCCGCTCGACGACGCCACCACCCGCAGGGACTCGACCTCGATCGCCCTGCCTTCGGGCTCGTAGCCATAGACCTCGCGGTAGGCGGCGGCGAACGCCGGGGCCAGGGCTGCCGCGCCCCGGTAGTCCACCGGCAGGGTCGATTCCTGCCCGGCGAAGCGCAGGGCCACGATCCGGCGGCGCACCTCGACCTCGGCCGGCGGCACTCCTTCCGCGGCCACCGCGGCCGCCGCCTCCCGTCCCAGCTCCGCGCACCAGCCGTCGAGCTGCCCGGCGACGGCGGCGAGGGGCGAGAGCACCTGGCGCTGCGCGAAGCGCTCGACAACCGCCGCTCCCAACCCCAGCGCCGACAGCAGGCCGGCGTCGGCGGGCACCAGCACCGTGTCCATGCCGAGCAGCGCCGCAACCGCACAGGCGTGCTGCGCCCCGGCGCCGCCGAACGCCACCAGCGCGTAGTCCGCCGGGTCGTAGCCGCGCCGCAGCGAGATGCCGCGGATGGCCTCGGCCATGCGCTCGTCGGCGATGGCCAGCAGCCCGGCCAGCAGCTCCTCGCGCCGGTCCGGCGCCGCCGGCTCCCCCGCCGCCGGCGCGAGCGCCTGGACGAGCGCCGCGGCCGCCTGTTCGGCGGCGCCGGGGTCGAGCGGGATCTCGAAGCGCTCGGGAGCCAGCCGGCCGAGCAACAGGTTGACATCGGTCAGGGTGAGCGGCCCGCCGGCGCCGTAGCAGGCCGGGCCGGGGCGGGCGCCGGCGCTCTCGGGACCGACCAGCAGGCGGCCGCCGCGGTAGGCGCAGATCGAGCCGCCTCCCGCCGCGACGCTCTCGATGGCGAGCGCCGGCGCCACCAGGTGGGCGTCGCCGACCCGGTGCTCGAACAGGTACTCGAAATCGCCGTCGAAGCGCGCCACGTCGGTCGAGGTGCCCCCCATGTCGAAGGCGATGACTCGCCGGAACCCGGAGCGCCCGCCGGAGCGCGCCGCCCCCACCACCCCGCCTGCCGGCCCCGAGAGCAGGCTGTCCTTGGCGCGGAAGGCGGCGGCCCGCACCAGCCCGCCGGCGCTGGTCATGACGTGGAGGGCGCCGTCCGGCAGCGCCGCGGCGACCGCCGCGAGATAGCCGGCGAGAACGGGAGCGAGATAGGCGTCCACCACCGCCGTCTCGGCCCGCGGCAGCAGCTTGATCAACGGCGCCAGGTCCGCCGACAGCGCCACGTGCTCGAAGCCCAGGCCGCGCAGGAAAGCCCCCAGCTCGCGCTCGTGGCGAGGGTTGCGGTAGCTGTGCAGCAGCGCGACCGCGGCGCAGCGCACGCCCGCCGCGAGCAGCTCGCCGGCCGGCCCGCGCAGCGGCGAGAGGTCGAGCGGCGCGATCGCCGTGCCGTCGGCGGCGAGCCGCTCGTCCACCTCCACCACCGCGCGGTAGAGCGGCGCCGGCCGCACGATGGCCAGCGCGAACAGCTCCGGCCGCTGCTGCGTGCCGATGCGCAGCAGGTCGGCGAAGCCGCGGGTGATGAACAGGGCGACCGGCGCCCCTTTGCGCTCGAGCAGGGCGTTGGTGCCGCGGGTGGTGGCGAGGCGCATGGCGAGCGGCGGCAGCGGCAGCCCGGGCGGCGTGCCGGTGAGCAGGCGGGCCGCCAGGACCGGCGCTTCCTCGGCAGCCCGCAGCTCCACCGCGGCGCCGATCAGGTCGCCCGGCGGCAGCGGCCGGTCCAGCTCGAGGGTCGCTCCAAAGGCGCCGCTGGCAAGCACCTGCCACTCCCCGGCCCCGGCCCCGGCGGGACCGAGCAGCCGCAGCGCGCAGCCGGCGAAGAAGCCGGCCGGGAGAGCGCCGCCGCCGGCGCCCCCCAGCGGCGCCAATCGCACCGCGGCCTCGCCCAGGCGGGCCGCGATGCGGGTGCGCAGGGCGGCGGTGGACAGCACCTTCGCCCGCCGCACCCGCCCCTCGGGGTCCACGGCCAGGCAATCGGTGAACGTGCCGCCGGTATCGACCGCCAGCCGCCACCGGCCGCGCCCAGCGGATGGGTCATTCACCGATGATCTTGATCAGCACGCGCTTGTCGCGGCGGCCGTCGAACTCGCCGTAGAAGATCTGCTCCCACGGTCCGAAGTCGAGCCGGCCGCGGGTGATCGCCACCACCACCTCGCGTCCCATCACCTGCCGCTTGTGATGGGCGTCGGCGTTGTCCTCGCCGGTGCGGTTGTGGCGGTAGCGTTCCGGGCTGGGATCGAAGGGCGCCAGCTGCTCGAGCCAGCGCTTGTAGTCCTGGTGCAGGCCCGGCTCGTCGTCGTTGATGAAGACGCTGGCGGTGATGTGCATGGCGTTGACCAGGCAGAGACCCTCCGCCACTCCGCTCTCGGCCACGGCCTTTTCCACGTCGGCGGTGATGTTGACGAAGGCCATGCGCGCCTGGACGTGCATGGTGAGGGTCCGGGTGAAGCTCTTCACGCCGCGGTCCCGGGGGGCGGCGCCGCGGGCGCGGCCGGCGGGGCGCCAGGCGCCAGGGGCGTTGCCGCCGGCCTCGCGGCCGAGCCCGCCGCCGCGTTCGGGGCCGGTCTCGCTCCGGGGCTCGCCGCCGCGGCGGCAGGCGAGCTCGCCTCCGGGCCGGACGGCCGGGCGCCTGGCGGCGTCGGAGGGGGCGACGCCGGGCTCGCCGCGCTGGCGGCCTCCTGGCCTGCCACGGCGCGCGGTTTGGCCGCCGGCGGCGCCGCCTTGCGGCTCAGCTTCTCGCCGAGCTGT
>DATKFK010000846.1:0-3605 GCA_035544375.1 Thermoanaerobaculia bacterium | reverse complement strand
GTACCGCACCGGCGACCTCGCGCGCTGGCTGCCCGACGGCACCATCGAGCTCTTGGGGCGCGAGGACCTGCAGGTCAAGATCCACGGCCACCGCATCGAGCTCGGCGAGATCGAAGCCGCCCTCGCCCGCTGCCCCGGGGTGCGCCTCGCCGCGGCGGCGGCGGTGCCGGCGCAGAGCGGGCACCAGGGCGGGCTGCGCCTGGTCGGCTACGTCGTGCCGGCGGAGGCGGAGCATGCGCCCGCCGCCCAGGAGCTGCGCGCCCGGCTCGCCGCCATGCTCCCCGCCTACATGGTGCCGGTGGACTTCGTCGTCCTCGACGCCCTGCCGCTGACCGCCAACGGCAAGCTGGACCGGCGCGCCCTTCCCGCGCCGGCGGCCGAGCCGCCCAAGGCCGGCGGCGGCCTGCGGCGGCTGCGCACTCCGGCCGAAGAGCTGCTCGCCGCCATCTGGGAAGAGGTGCTCGGCGTCGCCGGGGTCGGCGCCGGCGACGACTTCTACGCCCTGGGCGGAGACTCGCTGCTCGCCACCCTGGTGGCCTCGCGGCTGCGCGAGCGGCTCGGCGTCGAGCTGCAGCTGCGCGATCTCATCGCCGCGCCGACGCTGGCCGCGCAGGCCTTGGCCGTCGAGTCGGCCCACGGCGGCCGGCCGGCGCCGCCGCTCGTGGCGCAGCCGCGCGCCGGCTTGGTGCCGCTCTCCTTCGCGCAGGAGCGGCTGTGGTTCCTCGAGCGCCTCCAACCCGGCAGCGCAGTCTACAACGAGCAGCTCACCCTGCACCTCGACGGCGCTCTCGACCGTGCTTGCCTGGCGGCGAGCCTGGCCCAGGTGGTGCGCCGCCACGAGGCGTTGCGCACCACCTTCGTCGCGTGCGAGGGGTCGCCGGCGCAGGTCGTGGGCCCGCCGCGGCCGGTTGCCGTGCCGCTTCTCGATCTCGGCGCTCTGCCCGCGGCCGCGCGTCTGCCGGAGGCGCTGCAACGCGGCGCGGAGCTGGCGCGGCAGGCATTCGACCTCGAGCGCGGGCCGTTGCTGCGCACCGCCTTGCTGCGCCTCGGCCCGCGGGAGCACCTGCTGCTGCTGGCGCTCCACCACATCGTCTGCGACGCCTGGTCGATCGCTCTCTTGGTGCGCGAGATGACCGCTGTCTATGCGGCGCTGCGCTTACGCCTGCCCCCGCATCTGCCCCCGCTGGCCTTGCAGTACGCGGACTTCGCCAGCTGGCAGCGGTCCTGGCTCGCGGGCGAGGCGCTTCAGGCGCAGCTCGCTTACTGGCGCCGCCGGTTGGCCAACCCGCCGCCGCCGCTGCGCCTGCCCACCCGGCCACAGCGCCCGAGCGCGCCCTCCCTGCGTGCCTCAACCCTCGGCACCGCGCTGCCCGCCGCGCTGCTCGGTGAGCTCAAGGCCCTGGGCCGCCGCGAGGGAGCGACCCTGTTCATGACCTTGCTGGCGGGCTTCAAGCTCCTGCTCCACCGTTACTCGGGCCAGGACGACGTCGCGGTCGGCACCCCGATCGCCAACCGCAACCGCCTCGAGACCGAGCCGCTGATCGGCTTGCTCACCAACACCCTGGTGCTGCGCACCGACCTCTCCGGCAACCCCGGGTTCCGCGAGCTGCTGGCCCGCGTGCGCGAGACGGCGCTCGGCGCCTTCGCGCATCAGGACGTGCCGTTCGAGCGCGTGGTGGCGGAGCTGCGGCCTCCGCGCCGAGGGCGCGCCACGCCCTTTTTCGACGTGCTGTTCGTGTTGCAGGACGTGGCGCTGCCCGATGCCGGGCCGCCGGGCCTCGCCATCAGCCTGGCCGCCGCCGGCGTCCAGGCGCCGAAGTTCGACCTGACGCTGTGGGCGCAGGAGCAGCGCGGCGAGCTGCGGCTGAGCATGACCTACGACGAGGACGCCTTCGAGGCTGCCACCATCACCGCCATGCTGGATCGCCTGGCCGTGCTGCTGGCCTGCGTGGCCGAGGACCCCGAGCAGCGGCTGCTGGACGTCCCGCTCGCCGCCGCCGACCGCGAGTTGCCGGCGGCGGCGCAATCACCGCTGCTGCCCGCCGGCGAGCGGTTCGCGTTCGAGGTCTGAGGAGCCGCGCTTGCCGCCGGAACCCCTCTCCGTCCCGTCGCCCATCGCGCGGCTGAGCCCCCGCCAGCAGGAGCTCCTGCTGCGCCATCTCGTCGCCCGCAGAGCGGCGGCCAGCCGCGACACCATCCCCCGGCGCGGCGCCGGCGACGGCCGCTTCTGCCTCTCCTTCGCCCAGCAGAGCCTATGGTTCCTCGACCGCCTGCAGCCGGGCAACGCCGCCTACAACGTCTCCGAGGCGCTGCGCCTCGCGGGCGGCCTCGACCGTGCGGCGCTGGCGGCGGCGCTCGCCGAGATCGTCCGCCGGCACGACGTGCTGCGCGCCACCTTCGAGCTGGCGAAGGGCGAGCCGGTGCAGCGGATCGCCCCCCACCGCGGCCGGGCCCTCCCGCTCGTCGACCTGGCGGGCCTGCCGCCGGGGGCCGGCCAGGCGGAGCTCCACCGTCTCGCCGCGGCGGCGGCGGCCGCCGCCTTCGATCTCGCCAAGGGCCCGCTGTACCGCTTCGTGCTGGTGGCTTGCGGGGACGGGCAGCATGCGTTGCTGCTGGATCTGCACCACAGCGTCTGCGACGCCTGGTCGATGAGCATCCTGTTCGACGAGCTGCGGATTGCCTACCGCGGCTTTGCCGCCGGGCACCGCGAGCGGTTGCCGCCGCTGCCCATCCAGTACACCGACTTCGCCGCCTGGCAGCGTGAGTGGCTGCAGGGCGAGGAGCTCGCGCGCCAGATCGCCTACTGGCGGCAGCGCCTGGCCGGCGCCCCGGACACCCTCGTCCTGCCCGCCGACCGGCCCCGCCCCCTGGCCGCGACCGCCGCCGGCGACCGCTTGCAGCTCGAGTTGCCGCCGCACTGCGAGGCGCCGCTGCGCGCGCTGGCCCAGCGCGAGGGAGCGACGCTGTTCATGGTCCTGCTCGCCGTCTTCGGCGCGTTGCTGGGCCGCTACACCGGCCAGCAGGACCTGCTGCTGGGCTCGCCCATCGCCAACCGCAGCCGGCCCGAGGTGGAACGGCTCATCGGCCTGTTCGTGAACACCCTGGTCCTGCGGCTCGACCTCGCCGGCGCTCCCGGCTTGCGCCGCCTGGTGACGCGGGTGAGGGAGACCTGCATGGGCGCCTTCTCCCACGCCGAGCTGCCCTTCGAGCGCGTCGTCGCGGCGGTGCAGCCGGAACGGGACCTCGGCCGCTCGCCGCTGTTCCAGGTGCTCTTCGAGCTGCTCCCGCCGCCGCCCGCGGCCGGCGCGCAGCGGGCCGGCGACCTGACCGCCACGCCGCTCGCGTCCTGCAACCGGCTGGCCAAGTTCGATCTCGATCTCTCGCTGGCGGACGCGGCGGGACGGCTCGTCGGCTGGCTCGAGTACTCGACCGACCTCTTCGACCGGACCACCGTGTGGCGGCTCGGCCGCCACCTGGTGCGGCTGCTCGAAGGTGGGGCCGCCGACCCCGAGGCGCCGCTCGCCGAGCTCTCCATCTGGTCCGCGGCCGAGCGTCACCAGCTGCTGTGGGAGTGGAACGACACGGCCGCCGACTGGCCGCGCGAG
>DATKFK010000845.1:0-2608 GCA_035544375.1 Thermoanaerobaculia bacterium | reverse complement strand
TAGCCCGGGCTGGGAAGGGTGTCCTCAGAATGAGACGGCATAAAGGCAACACAACCCTGGGGGTGCGTGCATAAGTTGCCGGCATCTTGAAGAGGAGCGGTGAGGCGACGGCGGCGGGGTGCGCGGCAAGCAGGAGAGAGTGATCTCGTTCTCCAGGAAGGTACCTCCTCCACGCTTATCGATCCAGATTTGGTAGCCGTGGTTGTCGCAGACACTCGCGGTAGGAGCGAGCGAAGACTTCCCGGTCTGGCGCACCGCGACCATCCTCGATGACAGCGACCACGTCGTGGCCTGCAACCCCTGAGCGCCAGGACCACGCCGTAGTCACAGCTCTCGTCGGCCAGAAGGCGAACAAGGCCCCCCATCGCCCGTCAGGCCCGATGGGCAACGGTCTCGACGATCTCGTCGTTAGCTATGGCGTCGGCCGGCCGCCATACTCGCCTCCTGCTAGCATGTGCTAGCATCGCCTTGGCTAGAGTTCCGGAGGCGCGCGCAGATGGCGAACCTGACCATTCGTAGACTCGACGACCAGACGTACGAACTCCTCAAAGAGCGGGCCGCGCGCGACGGAGTGTCCATGGAAGAGGAGGCACGCCGCATCCTGGCCAGGGCCGTCGCACCGCCGGCCCGCCTGGGAGATATTTTCATGAAGACATTCGGTGCCGCTCGGGGCCTCGACCTGAGCCTGCCTGCACGCCAGCCGCACGAGCCACCGGATCTCGAGTAACCGCGCAAGTCCGGGCCATGGTCATCGTCGACACCAACATCGTCGCGGAGGTCATGAGAACTTCTCCCGCGCCAGCCGTTGTGGCATGGTTCAACGCCCAGGACTCGGCGTCGCTCTTCCTGACCGCCATCACCGTGGGCGAGATTCGGTACGGCCTCCGCATCATGCCCAAGGGCCAGCGCCGCCAGACCATTGAGCAGGGCTTCGAGCAGATCATCGCGACCGCCTTTGCCGGCCGCATTCTGGCCTTTGATGAGCAAGCGGCTGTGCATTATGGAGAGGTGATGGGGCGGCGCAAGGAACTCGGCCGGCCGCTCAGTGTGCCTGACGGCCAGATCGCCGCGCTTGCCCGCCTGCACATCTTCGCCGTCGCCACCCGCAACGTCCGAGATTTCCTCGACTGTGGCGTCGAGCTGGTTGATCCCTTTCTGCCGTCGGCGCCAGGCTGAACGCGCATGAGCTCGCCGGGCTCGGGCGCACACCCTGATCCGCCGCCGCGCAGTCATTGTGACGGCCGGAGTCCGCTGATCGGCTGTGACGCTGGTCACAGGGCGGCCGCGGCCGCCGCGCTAAAGTCCGGGCGATGCCGAGGCTCGCGGCCGCACTAGCCCTCGCCGCACGGGTCCTCGCCGCGCTGGCGCTCGCCGCGCCGGCGCCGGCGACGGCGCAGGCCGTGGGCGGCACCCTCCCCCAGCCGCTGCCGCTCTTCCCGCGCGACAACTGGTGGAACACCGACGTCAGCGGAGCGCCGGTCGATCCGAACAGCGCCAGCTTCATCGCCTGGATCGGCGCGACACGCGGCATGCATCCGGACTTCGGCGGCGACGTCGATCCCACCGATCCCACCAACCCGAACATCTACGGCTTTCCCTACATCACCGTTCCCGGCAACCAGCCGCTGCAGCCGGTCACCTTCGTCCTCTCCGGCGACCAGAGCGACAGCGGCGCGGCGGGTCACCCGCCCGGCTATCCGATTCCTGCCCAGGCCGAGACCCAGGCCAAGTGGATCGAGGGCGGCACCCCTGGCGGCGGCACCAGCATGGACTACCACATGCTGATCGTGGACACCGACAACCGCATCCTCTACGAGCTGTACCAGGCTCACTGGAACGTGGACCACTGGGAGGCAGGCTCGGGCGCCATCTTCCAGCTCGACAGCGATGCCCGCCGCCCCGACACCTGGACCAGCGCCGACGCCGCCGGCCTCGCCATCCTGCCGGGCCTGGTGCGCTACGACGAGGCGTTCGGCAGCGGGCCGATCCAGCACGCCTTTCGCTTCACGCTCCGCGACAGCAACGGCTACGTCTATCCGGCCTCGCACGTCGCCGGCTCGAACTCCCAGGCGCTGCCGTTGGGCGCCCGCCTGCGCCTCAAGGCCACGGTGGACATCTCGGGCTACACCCCCGAGGTGCAGCGCATCTTCCAGGCGATGAAGACCTACGGGCTCATCCTCGCCGACAACGGCTCCGACATGTACGTCCAGGGCACCTACGACACCCGCTGGGACAACTCCGTCCTGAACCCGGCCTTCGGCAGCATCCAGGCGAGCCAGTTCGACGTCATCCAGTTCGGCTGGCGGCCGCCGGTCGCCAGCTCCGGCGGCCCCTACCGCTTCTACACGCTGCCGCCGTGCCGGCTGCTCGACACCCGCAACCCCGACGGCCCCCACGGCGGCCCCGCGGTCCCGCCCGGCGGCCAGCGGGTGATCGTCGCCGCCGGCCAGTGCGGCGTCCCGGCCACCGCCAGGGCGCTGGCCGCCAACGTCACGGTGGTCGCGGCGCCGCAAGCCGGCTTCCTCGCCTTCTTCCCCGGGGACGGCCAGGTGCCCGCCACCAGCACTATCAACTTCACCGCCGGGCGGGTGCTTGCCAACAACGCGGT
>DATKFK010000844.1:0-16584 GCA_035544375.1 Thermoanaerobaculia bacterium | reverse complement strand
GCCCTCTCCGGCCACCGCCACCGCCTCCGGCGTCCGCCGGGCCTGATCCAGGATCAGCGACGGGATCGTCGCATCTGACCAGGGCGGGATCGGAGCCGCGGTGTCGGTGTCGTTCCACTCCACCGCCAGCTGCTGGCGCTCGGCCGGAGCAAGCAGGGGGAGGGCGGCGAACGGCACCTCGGGTGCGGCGGCCCAGGCGGCCAGCACGCGGGCGAGCTGGGCATCCAGCCGCACGATCGTGGCGCCGTCGAACAGCTCGCGGTCGTACTCCCAGATGCCGGCGAGGGCGCCGTCGTGCTCCTCGAGGGTCAGGCTCAGGTCGAACTTGGGCGCCCCGCTGGTGAGCGGCACCCGCGTCGCGCGCAGACCGGGCAGGGTCAGCCGCGGCGCGGCCGGCTGCAGCGCGAGCAGCACCTGGAACAGCGGCGCATGGACCAGCGAGCGCTGCGGCGCGAGGTCGGCGACCAGCTTCTCGAACGGCAGCCGCTGATGCGCCAAGGCGCCGAACACCACCTCGCGCGTGCGCCGCAGCAACTCGGCGAAGCCGGGGGCGCCGGCCAGGTCCAGGCGCAGCACCAGGGTGTTGGCGAACAGGCCGATCACCCCTTCGAGCTCGCCGCGGTTGCGGCCGGAGCTGGGCGTGCCGATGCTCACGTCGAGCTGCCCGGACAGGCGCGCGAGCAGCGCCGTGAAGCCCGCCGCGAGCGCCATGAACGGCGTCGCGCCATGGCCGCGCGCCGTGCCGCTGAGCGCCTCCCAGGCGCCCGGCCCGGCGAGGAAGGCCAGCTCGCCGCCGCGCGGCGCGCCGCGGGTGGCGCGCGGGCGGTCGGCCGGCAGCTCCAGCCACTCCGGCGCGCCGGCCAGCCGCTCGCGCCACCAGGCGCGCTCGGCCGCGAGCCCGTCGCCCGCGAGCTCGCGCCGCTGCTCGCGTGCGAACCCGGTGTAGGAGACCGCCGGCGCGGGCGGCGGCTCCGCCCGGCCGCCGACGGCGGCCGTATGGGCCTCGACCAGCTCGCGCCGCAGCACGTTGAACGACCAGCCGTCGCTCACCATGTGATGGAGGTTCAGCAGCAGCAGATGGTCGCGGGCGCCCGCCCGCAGCAGCGCCGCGCGCCACAGGGGACCCCGCGCGAGGTCGAACGGCACGCGCGCCAGCTGCCGCGCGAGCCGGGCCGTCTCGCGCTCGCGGACGGCCGGCACGAGGCGAACGAGGTCGACGATGGGCAGGCGCGCCATGGCCGCGTCGAGCGGCGCCACCCGCTGCACCGGTCCCTCGGGCCCCTCGTGAAAGGTGGTGCGCAGCGACTCGTGCCGGCCGGCGAGCGCCGAGAGGGCCGCCGCCAGGGCGCGCGGATCGAGGTCCCCCTCGAGGCGCTCGCCGCCCGGCAGGTTGTAGGCCGGCGAGCCCGGCTGCAGGCGGTCGAGGAACCAGAGCCGCTCCTGGGCGAACGACAGCGGCGCCTCGACCGTGCCGCCGCCGGCGGCCGCGGCGCCGGGCACGGGCGCGGGGGCGGGGGCGGCAGCAGGCATGGGCGCGGCCGCCGCTGCCAGCTCCGGGCGGGCAACCGTGATCACCGCCGCGAACCCGGCGACGGTCGGCGTGGCGAAGAGCGCCGGCAGATCGAGCTCGCAATCGAAGCTCCGCCGCAGCTCGGACACCAGCCTGGTGGCCAGGAAGGAGTGGCCGCCGAGCTCGAAGAAGTCGTCGTGCACGCCGACCGCGCCCACGCCCAGCTGCTCCTGCCACAGGCCGGCCACCCGCCGCTCCACCTCGTTGCGCGGCGCCACGTAGGCGTTGCGCAGCCGGGGGCGGGGATGCGCCGAGAGCCCTGGCGGCGCGGTCCCTGCCGCCGCGGCGGCGGCCGCCGCCGTGCCCGCGGCCGCCGCCGTGCCCGCCGGCGCGGCTGCCAGGCCGTGCGGGGCGGCGGCAGCGGCGTCGATCCAGTAGCGCCGGCGCTCGAAGGGATACGTGGGCAGCGGCACGCGGCGCCGGCGCTCGCCGCGAAAGAACGCCGCGGCGTCCACCTCCGTGCCGGCGAGCCAGAGCCGCCCCACGGCCTCGAGGAGAACCGCATGGTCCCCGCGTCCTCCCCGCTCGCCCAGGCTGTGGATGACGACCGTCTCCGCCTGGCACTGGCGGGCGAAGGTGCCGAGCGTCGTCCCGGGGCCGACCTCGAGCAGCGTGTGGCCGGCGGCGACGAGCTCCCCCACTCCGGCCGCGAAGCGCACCGGCCGGCAGAGGTGGCGCGTCCAGTAGGCGGGATCGGTCGCCTCCCGGCCGGTGATCCAGGTGCCGGTGAGGTTGGACAGCAGCGGCACCCGCGGCGCCGCGAGCCGCAGCCGCCGCAGGCGCTCGGCGAGCCGCTCGGCCGCGGCCGCCATCAGCGGCGTGTGGAAGGCATGCGCGGTGCGCACCCGGCGCGACGCCACGCCGCGCCGCGCCAGCTCCTCCTCGAGCTCCGCGGCCGCGCTCTCCGTCCCCGCCGCCACGGACATCTCCGGGGCGTTGACCGCTGCCAGCCAGAGCGCGCCGGCCCAGGGTGCCAGCAGCTCGCGGGCCGCGCCCTCCGCCAGCGGCACCGCGAGCATCGCGCTCGGGGGCAACTCGTCGACCAGGCGCGCCCTCTCGGCCACCAACCACAGGGCGTCCTCGAGGCCGAGCACGCCGGCGATGCAGGCGGCGGTGATCTCCCCCAGGCTGTAGCCGAGCAGCGCCCGCGGCGCGACCCCCCAGTCCATCCACAGGCAGGCCAGCGCGTGCTCGACCACGAACACCGCGGGCTGGGCGTACAGCGTGCGGTCCAGCCGCCGGGACGCCTCGCCGGCCGCGGGCGGCGGCTCGCCCCGCCCGAGGAGGCGCCGGAGATCCGGCCCCGGCTCGCCCGGCGCCGCGGCGCGATCGGGACCCGCCGCCGCCGGATAGATCACCTCGCGCAGGTCCACCCCGAGCTGCGCCGCGAGCAGGTTGCACGAGCGGTCCAAAGCCTCGCCGAAGACCGGCTCGGCCGCGTAGAGGCCGGCCGCCATCTGCAGGTGCTGGTCGCCGAGGCCGGGGAAGAGGAAGGCCACGCCCGGGTCGGCGCGCTCCACGACCGCGGTCATGACCTCCGCCCGGTTAGGGTCCGCGAGCAGGCCGATGGCCTCCGCGCGGTCCCGGCAGACCAGCGCCCGCCGGTGCTCGAACGTCCGCCGCCCGCGCCACAGCGTGTGGGCGGCGTCCGCCAGCTCGATCTCGGGATGGGACCGCAGGTGGGACGCCAGGTTCCGGGTCGCGGCGTCCAGCGCCGCCTGGCTGCGGGCCGACAGCAGCAGGAGGCTGGAGGGCCGGGCGGAGACCTGGGCCGGCGGTGGCGGCGGCGCCTCCTCGACGACCACGTGCGCGTTGGTGCCGCCCATGCCGAACGAGCTCACGCCGGCCCGCCGCGGGAGCGGGCCCGCCGGCCAGGGCGCGAGCTCGACGTTGACGTAGAACGGGCTATCCGCCAGGCCGATCGCCGGATGCGGCCGCTCGAAATGGAGGCTGGGCACGAGCGTCCGGTGCTCGAGCGCGAGCACGGTCTTGATCAGGCCGGCGATCCCCGCCGCCGTCGCCAGGTGGCCGAGATTGGTCTTGATCGAGCCCAGGGCGCACCGGCGGCGCGCGCCGTCGAGGTCGAACGCCCGCCGCAGCGCCTCGATCTCGATGCGATCGCCCAGCGCGGTGCCGGTCCCGTGCGCCTCGACGTAGGAGATCTCGGCGGCGCTCACCCCGGCGACCGCCAGCGCCTCGGTGATCACCTTGGCCTGGCCGGTCACGCTGGGCGCGGTGAAGCCCACCTTGTGCACACCGTCGTTGTTGATCGCCGTGCCGCGGATCACCGCCCGGATCGTGTCGCCGTCCGCCACCGCCTCGCCCAGGCGCTTGAGCACCACCAGGCCGAGACCGCTGGCGCCGATCGCCCCCTCGCCCCTGGCGTCGAAGGCGCGGCAGTGGCCGTCGCTCGAGGCGATGCCCCCCTGCTGGTAGCGGTAGCCGCGCAGCTGCGCCATGTTGATCGAGACGCCGCCGGCCAGCGCCAGGTCGCACTCCTCGGCGAGCAGGCTCTGGCAGGCGAGATGGACGGCCACCAGCGACGTCGAGCAGGCGGTCTGCAGGTGAAGGCTCGGCCCGGTCAGGTCGAGCTTGTGCGACACGCGGGTGGTCACGTAGTCGCCCGAGTTGCCGAGCTCGATCTCGAGCGGATCGAGCGTGGCGAGGGCCGCCGGGTTGGCGAGGATCTGGTAGAGCAGGTAGGTGCTGGTCGAGGCGCCGGCGAACAGGCCGATCGGGCCGCCGTGCGCGTCACCGCCGTGGCCCGCGTCCTCGAGCGCCTCGTGCGCGCACTCGAGCAGCAGCCGCTGCTGCGGGTCCATCACCTCGGCCTCGCGGTGGCCGTAGCCGAAGAAGGAGGCGTCGAAGAGCTCGATGCCGCGGGGCATCGCGATCGCCTTGACCAGGTCCGGATCGGCGAGCCGGGCGGGCTCGACGCCCGCCGCGATCAGCTCGCCGTCCGCCAGCGCCCGCACCGCCTCCCTGCCGGCGCGCAGGTTCTGCCACAGCTCGGCGGTGTTGTCGGCGTCCGGGAAGCGTCCCGCCATGCCAATGATCGCGATCGCGCTCTCGTCCATACAGCGGCTCCGTCCATCGTCGTCATCGCCTGCGCACGTCCGTTTCCTGGCCGCGCACGTCCGCTCATGCCCCAGAATCCGGCGGCAGAAACGCCATTATAGCCAGATCAGAATTTTTTCATTCCCCTATCTCACCACTTCCAAAATCGCTTGCCTTTCAGTACACTGTGCCTGCATGCAGGGCCGGTGCAGCACTGCAGTCGAGAGAAGAAAACCCCTCTCCGGTATTTCTTTCTCAACCGTGCGGCCGGTGGCGCCGCGGGGCTTTCGCGCAGCGCGTGAGACCCGGGCGCGCAAGAGGCACGTAAGAGTCGAAGGAGACCGCAAGTGGCACCTTCCATCGATTGTGTGATCGTCGGCTACCACGACATCTCGTTCAGCACCTTCGCCGCTCATCAGAAGAAAATGCGGCACCATTCCGGCGCCTATCACGAGGTGCTGACCAACTCGATCCTCCTCGACGGGCAGCGCTACACCTACATGGACCTGATCAATCGCGCGGTCGAGCGCAGCACCGGCATCGATCCGCGGTTCAACACTTTCACCTCGCCGTCGCTGGGCGTCTGCTATCTCCAGTCCTACCTGGTCAGGCGCGGTTTCCGCGCCGAGGCGCTGAACTTCTTCACCCAGGACCAGGAGCGGTTCAAGGAGCTGCTGGCCGAGCGCCCGCGCAGCGTGGCGATCACCACCACGTACTACGTCGACAATGCACCGATCGTGGAGATCGTGAACTTCGTGCGCCGCCACGCGCCCGACACCAAGATCGTCGTCGGCGGTCCGCACGTCTTCAATCTCGCCGCCGATCTGAAAATCGACATGCTGCCGATGGTCTTCGGCGCGCTCGGCGCCGACGTCTACGTGATCGATTCCCAGGGCGAGAAGACGCTAGCCGACGTGCTCACCTGCCTCGCCTCCGGCAGCGGCACCGGCGGCCTGGCCGGCGTGCCCAACCTCTACTACCGCGACGAGCGCGGCGCTTTCCATCACACCGGCCGCCAGCCCGAGAACAACGACCTGAACGTCAACAGCGTCGACTGGAGCCTGGTCGACCGCAACCTGGTCTCGCCGCTCGCCTACCTGCGCACCGCCCGCAGCTGCCCGTTCTCCTGCTCGTTCTGCAATTATCCAACGCTCGCCGGCAAGCACGTGGTCACCGGGCTGGAACAGGTGGAGAGCGAGCTCGAGTACCTGCACAGCATCGGCACCCACTACCTGGTGTTCGTCGACGACACCTTCAACGTGCCGCTGCCGCGCTTCAAGAAGCTCCTGCGCCTGATGATCGAGCGGCGGTGGGGGTTCGAGTGGATCTCCTTCTTCCGCTGCTCGAACGCCGACGAGGAGGCGTTCGACCTGATGGCGCAGAGCGGCTGCATCGGCGTGCTCCTGGGCATCGAGTCCGGCGATCAGCAGATCCTCGAGTACATGGAAAAGCACGCCACGGTGGAGCGCTACAAGTGGGGCATCGCGCAGCTGCGGCAGCGCGGCATCGTCACCTACGCCTCGATCATCTGCGGCTTCCCGGGGGAGACGCCGGAGACCGCGGCGCACTCGCGGGAGTTCATCGAGGACGCGCAGCCCACCTTCTTCAACGTGCAGCTCTATTACCACGACCCGCGCGCGCCGATCGCTCGCCGCGGCGAGGAGTTCGGCATCAAGGGCGGCGGCTACAGCTGGCAGCACCGCGGCATGGACTGGCGGCAGGCCGCCGAGCTGTGCAAGGGCGCCTTCCGCGACGTGCGCGGCTCGGTGCCACTCTCGCTCTACAACTTCAGCATCTGGAGCCTGCCCTACCTCCTCTCCAAGAGCGCCTCGATGCAGGAGCTGATCGAGTTCGGCCACATCACCCGCGAGATGCTGGTCGCCGGCTTCGACGACACGCCCAAGGACCTGAGCCGTGGGGAACAGCGCCTGACCGAGCTGTTCGCGGGCTCGGCGCTGACGCGGCGGGTGCGGGAAGCGGCCGGCGACAGGGTGCCGGCGGCCCACTGACGGGCGGCGCCCGTGCCTGCGGCATGACGACGGAACCCGCGGCGATCGTTCCCAGGCCGGCACCCGCGGTGTCGGCGCCGCGCATCGGCCAGCCGCCGCGCCGCCGGCTGCGGCGCTTTGGCCGCCGCGCGGCGCAGGCGTCGCTCGTCCTTGCCGGCCTGCTGCTGCTCCTGGGCCTGGGCGCCGGCGTGTGGCTGCGCCAGCGCCTGCGGGAGAGCCTGCCGATGACACGGGGGCGGCTCGCGCTGGCCGGGCTCGCCGCGCCGGTCCTGGCCGAGCGTGACGCCCTGGGAGTGCCGACGCTGCGTGCCAGGACGCGCCTCGACGCGGCGCGGGCGCTGGGCTTCGTCCAGGCCCAGGACCGCTACTTCCAGATGGACGCCCTGCGCCACTTCGGCGCCGGCGAGATGGCCGAGCTGTTCGGTCCCCGCGCCCTGCCTTTCGACCGGCGGTTCCGGGTGCATCGCTTCCGCAGCGTCGCCCGGCAGGCGCTCGCGCTGCTGCCGCCGCGCCAGCGCGCGCTGGTTGAGGCTTACACCGCCGGCGTCAATGCCGGCCTGCGCGCGCTCGGCGGCAAGCCCTTCGAGTACATCGCGTTGCGCCTCGAGCCGCAGCCGTGGCGGGAGGAGGACGTCTTCCTGCCGATCTTCGCGATGTACATCGAGCTCAACCACCTGCAGCCGGAGACGCAGCGCGAGCTCGGGCTGCTGCACGCGAAGGTGCCGCCGGCGCTCTTTGCCTTCCTGCAGCCGCCCGGGACCGAATGGGACGCGCCGCTGGTCGGACCCGTCTTCGGCACGCCGCCGATCCCCGGCCCCGAGGTGTTCGACCTGCGGGCGCCGCGCGCCGCCGCGCTGGCGGGAGGGGAGGCGCGGGCGGCGGCCGGCCCAGGCAGCGGGATGGTTGGCGAGCTGCTCGGCGAGACGCCGGGCGAGACGCCATGGGAGCGCCGCCAGAACACCTTCGGCCTCTCCGGCAGCAACACCTTCGCCGTCGCGGGCGCGCACACCGCCGACGGCCGGGCGCTTTTGGCCAACGACATGCATCTCGGGCTCGGCGTGCCGAACATCTGGTACCGCGCCTCCTGGACCTGGCGCGACGCCGACGGCAGCGAGCGCCGCTCGACCGGCGTGACCCTCCCCGGCGTGCCGGTGCTCGCGTCCGGCAGCACCGGGCGGGTCGCCTGGGGCTTCAGCAACAGCTACACCGACAACGTGGACCTGGTGGACCTCGAGCTCGACCCGCGCGACCCGGACCTCTACCGCACTCCCTCCGGCATGCGGCACTTCGTGCATCGCGCGGAGCGCCTCCACGTCAACGGCGGCCCCGACGCGGTCCTCGACGTGGCCGAGACGATCTGGGGACCGGTCGTCGATCGCGGCGCCCGGGGCCGGGCGCGGCGCGCCATGGCCTGGGCCGCCCACCTTCCCGCGGCGACCAACCTCGGGCTCGGGGACCTCGAGTCGGCGCGCACCATCGACGACGCCATCGAGATGGCGCACGCGGCCGGCATTCCGCCGCAGAACTTCGTCGTCGCCGATGCCTCCGGCCGGGTGGGCTGGACCCTCGCCGGCCGGCTTCCGCGGCGCCTCGGCTGGGACGGCCAGCTGCCCACCTCCTGGGCCGACGGCTCGCACCGCTGGGACGGCTGGCTGCGCTCGGACGAGATCCCGAAGGTGGTCGATCCTGAGGCGGGCAGGATCTGGGCGGCCAACAACCGGCTGATCGACGGCGCGGGGCTGGCCCGCGTGGGCGACGGCGGCTTCGAGCTGGGAGCCCGCGCCAGGCAGATCCGCGACTGGCTGCTGAGCCGGGAGCGGGTGACGCCGCGCGACCTGCTCGCGCTCCAGCTCGACGACCGGGCGCTGTTCCTGGCGCGCTGGCACGACCTGCTGCTGGGCGTGCTGACACCGCCGGCGATCGACGCCGATCCGCGGCGCGGCGAGCTGCGCCGGCTGCTGGTGTCCACCTGGTCGGGGCACGCCGCGGTGGGCTCGACCGCCTATCGCATCGTGCGCGAGTACCACGACGCCCTGGCGCAGGAGGTCTTCTCGAGCCTCAGCGGTCTCAGTGCCGAGGACGGACCGGCCTCCGAGCGCTTCGAGGGGGCGCTCTGGCGGCTGGTCACCGAACGTCCGGCGCACCTGCTCGATCGTCGCTACAAGAGCTGGGACGAGCTGCTCCTGGCGCAGGCCGACCGGGAGCGGCAGCGGCTGCAGGCGCTGGGGCCGCGGCTCGCCGATCGCACCTGGGGCGAGCACAACACCATCCGCATCCGCCACCCGTTCAGCCGGGCCACGCCGATCCTCGGCGTCTGGCTCGACATGCCGGTCGAGCAGATCCCGGGCGACCTCAACCTGCCGCGCCTGATGGGTCCCAACTTCGGCGCCTCGGAGCGCATGGTGGTGTCGCCGGGCCACGAGGAGACGGGGATCTTCCACATGCCGGCCGGCGAGAGCGGCAACCCGCTGTCGCCCCACTACCGCGACGGCAACGCCGCCTGGAGGCAGGGCGAGCCGACGCCGTTCCTCCCCGGCCCGCCCCGCGACGTGCTGCAGCTCGTGCCCGCCGGCAGTCGCTAGGGCGGCGCCAGGGCGCCCCGCACGTCCTCGGGGCAGTTGCTGGTGATCTGGATGGCGCCCTTCCGGGCCAGCAGCAGCGCCACGTCGCCGTCGTCGACCGCCCACGCACCCCACGGCATCCTCGCCTGGCCCATCGCCGCGGCGAAGTCGTCGGGCTGGCGATAACTGACGTCGAGCCCGTCCAGCCGGCAGCCGTCGTTGCGCGCCAGCGCCAGCAGCTCGGCGTAATCGACCGGCTGCTGCCACACCGTCCGGAAGGTCAGGTTGTCGTCCTCGGTCCGGTCGTAACCGGCGCGCCAGATCCCAGGCTTCAGCTCCTCGAAGACCAGGATCCAGTAGCAGGTGAACTCCGGCCTGGCCCGCTTCAGGACGGAGATCGTATCGATGCTGAAGCTGATGAAGACGACCTGGTCGGGACCCTTCCTCGCCGCGTCCACCTCGGCCAGCAGCGGCCCGGCGATGCCCGGACCGTTCTTGGCTTCGACGTAGAGGCGGCGGCCGGAAGGCATCGCGTCGAGCACCTCGCGCAGCGTCGGCAGCCGCAGACCCCGCCACATCGGCCCCTTCTTGACGCCGGCGTCCAGCCGCCGCAGCTCCTCGAGGCTGCTCCTGCCCACGCCCAGGTCGCGGTCGCAGGTGCGTCCGGTCGTGCCGTCGTGAATGACCACGACCTTGCCGTCTCGCGTCAGGTGGACGTCCAGCTCGCAGGCGCTGCCGCCGGCCCAACCCCAGCGAAAGGCCGGCAGCGTGTTCTCCGGCGGCGCGGCGGGCCGGTGCGCCTGCAGCGGCAGCGGTTGGGGATAGTCCCGGCCGGCGCCGCGGTGGGCGACGATCTCGATCGCCCGCCGCCGATCCTCGGCCGGGTCCTGCCCTGCGACGCTCATCGGCTCCTCCAGTCCCCGCGCAGGAAGGCGGTGGCGGTTTCGACGAAGGGTCCCTTCATGTCGCCCGAGATCGGGCCATGTCCCGCGTTGGGGACGATCCACAAATACGATCGCGGGATGGCGTCGTGCATCTCGACCGCCAGGGCCGCCGGCACCAGCGGGTCCCGGTCGCCGCACACGATGAGCGTCTCGGCGGTGATCGTCGCCAGCTGCGGCGGGGTGAAGCTCATGTCGTCGTAGCTGTCCTTGAAACCGCGGGCCTGCGCCCAAAGCTCCCGGATCTGGTCGTCGCCGCGCCGGTGGCGCTGCCGCATGATCCGCCACGCTTCGTCGGCAGGGTCTTCGACCAGGTACTGGCGCATGAATTCCCGCGCCGACGCTCCATAGTAACTGGCGGCGCTGACCAGCACCATCGCCTCGACGCGCCCCGGTGCCCGGGTGGCCAGGTGCAGCAGCGCGTTGCCACCACCCGAGACGCCGACCGCCTTGCAGCTGGCGATGCCCAGGCGGTCGAGCAGGGCGATCAGATCCTTCGCCGCCTGGCGATGGGTGTACTGCCGGGAGGGATTGGTCGAGCGGCCGTGGCCTCGCAGATCGGGGATGATCAGCTCGTAGTCCGCGGACCACGACTCGAGGAAGCTCGCCCAGTCGCTGCCGGCGCCGTTGAACCCGTGCAGCAGCAGCAGCGGCTGCCCATGCCCATGGCGCTCGTGATACATCCGCATGCCTTGGAGCGAAAGCGTTCGCGACCGGACGCGCCTGCCGTCGGGAGCCATCGCCAGGTTTTTCTTCCGGTGCTTCTCGTTCGCCCGGGCGCCGGCGCCGGCTTCGCTCATTTGCCGCCTCCGCAATCGATCGTAAGCAGCGACATTATGTGGGCGCGCGCCGGCGGCGTGCCAGTCGCGGCGGCGGCCGGGGCGTGCCGGCGGCGCGGCCGCATGGGCACCAAATGGTGACGCCAAGTCGCGGCTTGGCGTCGCCCGCGGCCTCGACGCGGTCGGTTATATTCGAACGCGCTCCACGGGTTGCCGCGGGCACGGCATCGTCCGTCGCCGCGATCGTGGCTCCTTCCTGAGCAGCAACCAGCATCTCGCCTTGGCGCCCGCCGAGGTCGGACACGGCGGCCGCATTTCCTGCCAGCACGGTGGGCGGCCGGCCGCGATGCGCTCGCGATGGCCGTCCAACGACCCAGGACTGAAGGTTCGCGCCCACCGCTCGGCGCCGAGGACGCCGACCTCCCCGTTGCGCCGGCTGCCGTCCGGGCGGGCGGCGGCGCCGAGCTGCTGGATGGCCTGCGCGGTTACGCGGCGCAGGTCCTCGAGATCGAGCCGTGCCGGCTGCCCGCGGACCGCCCGCTGTCCGTTCTGGGGCTCGACTCGCTCGCGGCCGCGGAGCTGTCGGGAACGATCGCGGCCGCCCTCGGCATCGAGGTGAGCGCGGCCGAGCTGCTGGCCGGCCCGACCCTCGAAGAGCTGGCGGCGGAGGCCGCGCGGCGGCAGACCGCGGCCGGCGCCGGCGGGCCGCGGGCCCGGGACATCGCGGCGATGACGCCGCCGCCGGCGCCAGCGGCGGCGGCCGCGACCGCCGACCAGGCCGACCAGGCGGCTGCCCGCGGCCCGCTGTCGTGGGGCCAGCGGGCACTCTGGCTGCTCGATCGCATGGCGCCGGGGAATCCGGCGTACATCATCGCCGGCGCGGGCAGGATCACCGGCGCCGGCGGCGCGCTCGACGTCGGGCGCCTGCGGCAGGCGGTTGCGAACCTGGTCGGGCGGCATGCGGCGCTGCGCACCGTCTTCGCGCCCGAAGGCGCGGCGGCGGTACGGGTGGTGCGCCGCGAGGCCCGCTTCGAGCTCGTCGAGGAGGACGCCGCCGCCTGGAGCGAGGCGCGCGTCGAGGAGCGTGTCGCCGAGCATGCCCACCGGCCCTTCGACCTCGAGCGCGGGCCGCTGCTGAGAGTGGCGCTGCTCCACCGTCCGGAGGGTCCGCGGGACGGGCCGCTGATGGTGCTGGCGGTGCACCACCTGGCGGCGGACTTCGGTTCGCTCGAGGTGCTGCTGCGCGAGCTCGCGTCGCTCTACCGCGGTCAGACCCTGCCGGCGGCGACCGCCACCTACGACGATGTCGTGCGCCGCGAGGCGGAGCTGCTGGCCGGCGGCGCCGGCGAGCGCCTGGCCGCCTGGTGGCGGGCCGCGCTGCCCGCGGGGGCGCCGCCCCTCGAGCTGCCGGCGGACCGGCCGCGGCCGCCGGTGCCGAGCTTTCGCGGCGGCGCCCGCGTCCTGCGCCTCTCGCCCGAGCTGACGGCGCGCCTCGCGGCGCTCGGCAGGCTCGCCGGGACCACTCCCTTCATGACCCTGCTGGCCGGTTTCATGGCGCTGCTCCACCGGGCGAGCGGCCAGGCCGAGCTGCGCATCGGCGTGCCGCACGCCGGACGCAATGACCCCGAGCTCGCCGGCGTGGTCGGCTACCTTGCCAATCCGGTCGTGGTCCGCGGCGACCTGGCGGGAGACCCCGCCTTCGGCGAGCTGCTCGCGCGGGTGCGGGAAACGGCCCTCGCCGCCTTCGCCCGCCACGCCTTGCCATTTCCGCTGCTGGCCGAGCAGCTCGGCGAGCGGCGCGACCCGAGCCGTCCCCCGGTCTTCCAGGCGATGTGCGTGCTCTACCGCGAGCGGGGCCCAGGCCGCCGCGGCCTCGGCGGCTTCGCGCTCGGCGTGCCGGGGTCGAACCTCGACCTCGGCGGCCTGGCGCTCGCATCGGTGAGGCTGCCGCGGCGCGCGGCGCAGGTGGACCTCACGCTGCTGGCGGCCGAGATCGACGGCGGGCTCGCCTGGGCGCTGCAATACAACGGCGACCTGTTCGACGCCGCGACCGCCGAGCGCCTGCTCGGCCGCCTGCGCACGCTGCTCGCCGGCGCGCTGGCCGGCACCGAGAGCCATGACGCCGGCGCGGCGCCGCCGATCTCGGCGCTGGCGCTGCTGGCGCCGGAGGAGCGGCAGCAGCTGCGCGAGTGGAACGACACCGCGGCCGCGTTCGGCCCGGCGCTCTGCCTGCACGAGCTCGTCGAGCGCCAGGCTCGCCGCACGCCCGCGGCGGTGGCGGTGACGGAGGACCGCGACGACGGCGGCGACGGTGTTGCCGGCGCTGTCGGCGGTATGGGCGGCAGGGGCGGCCGGGGCGGTTCCTGCGAGAGCCTCACCTTCGGCGAGCTGAACGCCCGCGCCAACCTGCTGGCACGCCGCCTGCGCGCGCTCGGCGTCGGACCTGAAACGCTGGTCGCCGTCGCCGCCGAGCGCTCCGTCGCCCTGGCGGTCGGCCTGCTCGCCATCCTCAAGGCCGGCGGCGCCTACCTGCCGCTCGATCCCGACGATCCGGTGGAGCGCCTGCGCCACGTGCTGGCAGACACGCGAGCGCCGGTCGTGCTGGCGCAGGGGACCCTGGCCGCGCGGCTGGGGTTGGCGGACGGCGGGGGGAGCGGCGGGGACGCCGCGAGCGCTGGCGCGGCGACCACCCTCCGCCTCGACGATCCCGCCGCGCCCTGGTGCGCGCCGCAGCCGCACGCGAGCGGCGCCGGCGCGGCGGATCTTGCCGGCCTGGCGCATCCCGACAACCTCGCCTACGTGATCTTCACCTCCGGCTCCACCGGGCGGCCGAAGGGGACGATGAACACCCACCGCGGCATCGTCAACCGGCTGCTCTGGATGCAGCAGCGCTACCGCCTGGCGGCGGGCGACCGGGTGCTGCAGAAGACGCCGACGAGCTTCGACGTGTCGGTATGGGAGCTGTTCTGGCCGCTTGCCGAGGGCGCCTGCCTGGTGATGGCCCGCCCCGGGGCGCACCGCGACGGCAGTTATCTCGCGCGGGCGATCGCCAGCCAGCAGATCACCACGCTCCATTTCGTCCCCTCGATGCTGCGCGCTTTTCTCGCGGCGCTGCCGGGCGAAGCCGGCGGGCCGGGGCGCACGCCACCGCCGCCGGCGCGCCTGCTGCCCAGCCTGCGGCAGGTGATGTCGAGCGGCGAGGCGCTGCCCGCGGATCTCGAACGGCAGTGCTGCGCCCGGCTCGCGGCGGCGCTGCACAACCTGTACGGCCCGACGGAGGCGGCCGTGGACGTGACCTCGTGGGCGTGCGACCCGGAGAGCCCGCGCGGCGCCGTGCCCATCGGGCGGCCGGTGGCCAATACCCGCATCCACCTGCTCGACCGGCAGGGCCAGGAGGTGCCGATCGGGGTGCCGGGCGAGCTGCACATCGGCGGCGTGCAGGTGGGGCGCGGCTACCTGCGGCGCCCCGACCTCACGGCGGAGCGGTTCACGCCCGACCCCTTCGCCGGCGAGACGGGCGCCGGCGGCCCACCCGGGGCGCGGCAATTCGCTCTGAACGGCGCGCCGGGGCCGCGCCTGTATCGCACGGGCGACGTCGCGCGCTACCTGCCGGACGGCGCCGTCGAGTACCTGGGGCGCGCCGACCAGCAGGTCAAGGTCCGCGGCGTTCGCGTCGAGCTGGGGGAGATCGAAGCCGCGCTTGCCAGGCAGCCCGGAGTGCGGGAGGCCGCCGTGCTGGCGGCCGGCGCGCCGGGCGCCGCCGCCGAGACGCGGCTGGCGGCCTACGTGGTTGCGGCCGGCCCGTCGCCGCCCTCGCCCGCCGAGCTGCGCGAGGCGCTGGCGCGCGAGCTGCCCGACGCCATGATGCCGGCCGGCTTCGCCTTCGTCGCCGCGCTGCCGCGCACGCCGAGCGGCAAGCTGGACCGCAAGCGGCTCGCCGCCGCGGCTGCTGCCGGCGGACCGGCGGGCACCGGACCGGCAGCGACAGGCGGGGCCGGAGAAGCGGCGCTGCCGGCCCCGCGGTGGGGCGCGGCAGGCGAGGCGCTCTACGTCGCCCCGCGCACTCCGGACGAGGCGGTGGTGGCGCGCCTGTTCGGCGAGGCGCTGGGCCTGGACGGAGACGGCGCGGCGAGCGCCGGCGGCAGACCGGCGAGCCTGGGCGGCGGCCCGGCCGGAGCGGCCAACCCGGCCAGCCCGGCAGGCCTCGCCAACCCGGCAGGCTCCGTCGAGGACGGTGATGGCGACCGCGGCGCCGGCGCCGGCGCCGTTCGCATCGGCGCCGGCGATAACTTCTTCGCGCTCGGCGGCCATTCTCTCAGCGGCGCGCGGCTGCTGGCGCGGGTGCGCGAGCGGCTGGGCGTGGACCTGCCGCTGCGCGCCCTGTTCGAGGCGCCGACGCCGGCCGCCCTGGCGGAACGCATCCGCGCCGCGCGCGCCTCGGCGCGGCCGACGGCGCCGGATTCGCCGCGCGACGAGGCGCCTCTCCGCCAGGACGCACCGGGCGCGCGGCTGCCGCTCTCTTCGGGCCAGCGGCGCCTGTGGCTGCTGGCCCAGCGCGAGCCGCGGTCCGCCGCCTACAACATCGCCGGCGCGGTGAGGATCGAGGGCCCGCTCGACGTCGCCGCGCTGTCGCGCGCGCTCGACGCGGTGGTGGGGCGGCACGAACCCCTGCGCACCCGCTTCGCACCGCCCCTGGCCCAGGCGGCGCGGTCGGCGCCGGCGGCGGAGCCGTCGCCGCGGGCGGCGCTCGGCGGCGGCGCTTCCACCCCGACCGGGCCAGGCCGCGACGACCCGGCGGGTGCCGGCGAGCGGGCGCAGATCGTGGTGGCGCCCTATCACCTGCCGCTGCCGGTCGTCGACCTGGCCCTGCTGCCCGGCGCGGCGGCCGAGCGCGAGGCCGAGCGGCTGGCCGGAGCGGCGGCGCGCCTGCCCTTCGACCTGGCCGTCGGCCGCCTGCTCAGGGCCCGCCTGCTGCGCCTCGCCCCCCGCCGGCACCGGCTGCTCGTCATCCTGCACCACATCGTCTCGGACGGCCATTCGCACGAGGTCTTGCTCGGCGATCTGGCGGCGTTCCACGACCGCCGCGGCCCCGCGCTTCCCGCGCTGGCCTTTCCCTACGCCGGCTGGGCGGCGTGGGAGCGCCGCCGCCTCGCCGGCGAACGGCTCGACGAGCTGCTGGCCTACTGGCGCGTCCGGCTCGCGGGGGCCGCCGCCCTGCAGGAAGCGCTCGAGCTGCCGGCCGACCGACCCCGCCCTGCACGCGGCACGGCGCGCGGCGGGCAGGCGCCCATCCACATTCCCGCCGGCGTCGTCGCCGCGCTCGATGCCCTGGGCCTGCGCCGGCGCGCGACGCGCTTCATGGTCGTTCTCGCGGCCCTCGATGCCTTGCTCTACCGCTACACCGGCGCGACCGACCTGTTGATCGGCGCGCCGGTCGCCAACCGCGAGCGGCCGGGGGCCGAGCACCTCGTCGGTTTCTTCGCCAACACCCTCGCCCTGCGCACCTCCTTCGCCGACCATCCGACCTTCGAGGAGCTGGTGGCGCGGGTGCGGGAGGCGACGCTCCTCGACCTCGCGCACCAGGACCTGCCGCTCGACGTCCTGCTCGAGCAGCTGGCGCCGCGCGGCGGGCGCGGCGCCGCGGCGCTGCTGCCGGTGGTGCTGGCG
>DATKFK010000843.1:0-2124 GCA_035544375.1 Thermoanaerobaculia bacterium | reverse complement strand
AGGAACCCCGCCTGCCTGGCAGCGGCGTTGACCTGCGGGGCCTTGTCCTGGGTGAGGACGGCGGCGAGCCAGAGGCCTGAGCCGCGGACGTCCGCGAGCAGCGGGTGGTCGATGGCCGCGATGCCGCTTGCCAGCGTCTCGCCGACGGCCTTGACGTTCTTCAGGATGTCATCCCGTTCGATCGTGTTGATGACGGCGAGGGCGGCGGCGCAGGCGATCGGGTTGCCGCCGAAGGTGGAGCCGTGGTCGCCGGCGACGAGAGCGCTGCCCGCCTCGCCGAAGCCGATGCACGCGCCGATCGGCAGGCCGCCGCCGAGGCCCTTGGCGAGCGTCATCACGTCCGGGGTGACGCCTTCGGCCTGGTGCGCGAACCAGCTGCCGGTGCGGCCGATGCCCGACTGGATTTCGTCGAGCACGAGGAGCGCGCCCGCCGCGTCGCAGGCGCGCCGCGCGGCGGCCAGGTAGCCGGAAGGTGCGGGGATCACCCCGCCCTCGCCCTGGGTCGGCTCGAGTATGACCCCCGCCACCTTGTCGTCGACGGCGTTCGCCAGGGCGGCCGCGTCGCCGTACTCGACCCAGCGGACGTCGAAGCCGAACGGCTCAAACGGCGCGCGGATCGACTCCTTGCCGGTGACGGCGAGCGCGCCCATCGTCCGGCCGTGGAAACTGTGGTCCGCGGCGACCATCACCGGGCGGCCCTTGCCCTGCTTGCGGCGGACGACCTTGAGCGCCGCCTCGTTGGCCTCGGTGCCTGAGTTGCAGAAGAAGACGCGGGCGTCTTGGTGGAGCAGGCTCAGCAGTTTCTCCGCGAGCAGCACGCCGGGCTCGTGGAGGAACAGGTTGCTGGTGTGCGCGATCTTGCCGACCTGGGTGGTGACCGCCTCGACGACGGCGGGGTGCGCGTGGCCGAGCGCGGACACCGCGATGCCGGCGATCAGGTCGAGGTAGCGGTTGCCGTCGAGGTCCCAGACGTTGCTGCCCTCGCCGCGGTCGAGGGCAAGCGGCGGCACGCCGTAGTTGCCCATCATCGCCGCCTCGAAGCGCTGCTGAAGCGCCGAATTCTCCGTCGCGGTGGGCTGGCTCACGGGGTTTCTCCAATCACCATGGTGCCGATGCCTGAGTCGGTGAAGATCTCAAGCAGGATGGCATGACTGAGGCGGCCGTCGAGGACGTGGGCGTGCGGCACTCCGCCCCTGACGGCGGTGAGGCAGGCCTCCATCTTTGGGATCATGCCAGCGGACAGCGCCGGAAGCAGCTTCTCCAGGTCTTCGGCATCGAGCTGGCTGATTACCTCGTCCGAGTTCGGCCAGTCCCGGTAGAGGCCCTCGACGTCGGTGAGCACGACCAGCTTGGCCGCGCCGAGCGCGACGGCCAGGGCCGCGGCGGCCGTGTCGGCGTTCACGTTGTAGACCGCGCCGTCCGCGCCGCGGGCGACGCTTGAGATGACGGGGACGCGGCCGTTGTCGAGGAGGGCGCGCACCATCGAGGGGTCGACGTCGGTGATCTCGCCGACCAGGCCGATGTCCACGAGCTCGCCGTCGACGGCGGCGAGCTTGCGTTCCGCGGTGAACAGGTTGGCGTCCTCGCCTGACAGGCCGACGGCGTACGGGCCGTTGCGGTTGATGAGGCCGACGATGTCCTTGTTGACCTTGCCGTTGAGCACCATGCGGACGACGTCGATGGTCTCTTCCGTGGTGACGCGCAGCCCCGCGGTGAACACCGACTCGATCCCCAGGCGGTCGAGATGCCCGGTGACCTGCGGGCCGCCGCCGTGCACGACGACCGGGCGCAGCCCGGCGTGCTTGAGGAAAACCAGGTCTTGCGCGAACCCGGCGCGCAGCTCCTCGGCGGTCATCGCATGGCCGCCGTACTTGATCACCACGGTCTCGCCGTGGAAGCGGTCAAGCCAGGGCAGCGCCTCGATCAGCGTGCCCGCCTTCGCGGTGGCGGCCGCCCTTCTCGCGGCGTCCTTGCGTTCCTGGATCACGATCGTCATGTGGAGTAGGCCGAGTTCTCGTGGACGTAGGCTTCGGTCAGGTCGGTGGTGAGGATGACCGCGCTGTGCGGGCCGGCCGACAAGTCGACGGTGATCGTGACGTCCTTGCCCGTGAGGTCGACCTTGGA
>DATKFK010000842.1:0-3096 GCA_035544375.1 Thermoanaerobaculia bacterium | reverse complement strand
GCGCCGCAGGTCGCGGGGTTGGGCAGGGTGACCGGCAGGCTCGACGCCGCCCAGGTTCCCGCCCCCGAGCCGGTTGCGGCGGCCGAGCTGAACATCGTGCCGTCGTCGCTGCACAGTGCGGTATAGGCGCTGGCGGCCGGGGCGACGTAGCGGCTCAAGGCGCCACGGCCGACGATCGTGATGCCGCCCGAGATCGGGCCGCGGTTGGCCCCGGCAAAAACCGGCGGCACCAGGACGTTCCCGGTGCCCGAGGCGGTGGCGTTGACCGCGATGGTGCAGCCGAAATTGGGGGCGACAAACGCGTTCAGCGCGGCCCCGGCGGCGGTGATCGACAGGCAAGTGTTCGACGTGGTGCCGTAGTTGAAGCCGGAAAAGGTGTTGCCGGTCGAGACGCCGTTCTCGACGAGGAGCGAGGCGGCGCTCGCCCCGCTCGCAGCACCCGCGCCGGCGATCTGCGAATCCTGAGCCTGCTCGACCGCGACCGCGGCCGTCGCCGCCGAGCCGCCCGCGGCGGCGCCGCCGAGCCACAGCCGGGCGCCGACGACATAGTTGACCTTGATGCCGCCGGCGCCGCCGGCGCTCGATGCGTTGGCCGCGGCCAGGTGCTCGATGCGGAGCCCTTGAAACTTGTCGGAGAAGTCGGCTTTGCCGATCGCGACCGCGTAGGCGGCATTGCTCGCCAGCACCGCCAGCGAGCCGGCTTGCGAAAAATTCTGGTCGACCGCCGGGGCGCCGGTGGTGCCGCCAGAGCGCTGGACGGCCAGCACCGGGCCGCTCGCCACCGTGGCGCCGTCGAGCGTGGCGCCATCGCTGATGATCGTAAAGCCGCCGGGGCAGGAGAGGCCGCTCGTGTCGATGGTGATCGTCGAGCTGACCTTGTATTTGCCCTGCGGCAGGTAGAGCGGATAGCAGCCGGCGAGCGCCGCACTGACCGCGGCGGCGATGCCGGATGTCGCATCGGAGGTGTCAGTCGGGTCGGCGTTGTAGGGCGAGCTCGTGATGTTGACCCAGGCGGGGCTGGTGGCGGGCGGCGTCGCCGCGGCCGGGATCGGGATGAGCGCCGGCGTCACCCCCAGCGCCAATGCCGCGACGCCCGTGAGCGCGTGCCCGGCGCCGATCAGCCCCGACCGGGCGCCCAAAGCCAGCCAGCGCATGGTCATCATCGCGTGCGGCATTGCAGCGACCCCGAAAGGTTGGTGGTGGCGGTCAGGTTCGCGTTGGTCAGGCTCTGGCCGCCGGTGCCGGCGCCGGAGAGGTCGAAGACGCCGACATGGTTGGAGCCGCCGGCGGCGCTGCTCCAGGGTGTCGAGGTCAATGACGCCGCCCCGCCCAGGGTGACGGTCTGGGTTCCGAGGTTGTCCTGCCCCGAGATGCAGGTGAGCGGCAGGCCGTCGATCGTCAGATTGCCGGTGCCGCTGCCGACGGCTGAGAGGATAAAACCGAATTCGGCGGTCAAGGTGCCGAACGGGTCGATCGAGAAATGCCCGACCGGGCTCGTCGAGAACGTCATTCCCGAGCTTGCCGCACCGCCGAGCAGCACGCTTGGCGTCCAGGTGCCGCCGAACTGCGAATAGGGGACGGTGGCGCCGGCCGTGGCGGCACCGTTGGGGTACATCAGGTAGAGCCCCGGTGCGGCGCCGAAATTGTCGGTGACGAAATTCTGGCCCGGGTAGGGGCCGATAAAGGTCGGGTTCGCCGCACTCGCCGGCGTCGAGATCCCGCCGAGCTTCATGTAGTCGCCGGTCGATCCCGTCACGCCATTCAGGATGATCGCCAGATTGGCAAGCCCGCCGCCGCGGATATTGACCCCTTCCATGTCGTTGGCGAGGTTGTTGCCGGTGGTCTCCTCGTCGAGGGCTATGGTCGAGCCGCCGGCCTCGCCGCCGATGATCTCGGTTTCGAGCGCGGTGCTGTCGAGCAGGTAGCAGCGGTCGGTCGTGACCCCGCCGGCGGCGACGATCAGGCCGTCGCAGGAGGCATCGTGCAAAAACGTCCACAACGCGCCGGTGTGCGCGTAATAGCCGATCGCGTAATTGTATTCGAAGAGGTCGTGGAAATCGTTTTGCGTCGAGTTCTCGACTTCGAGGAAGGCGCCGCTTCGGCGCATCCCATTCAGAACGACCTGGCCGCCCGAGGTGTATGTGCCGAGCGCGAAAGTCACCGTCACGCCGCCGGGCTCGGGGCCCTGGGTGTACTTGCTGAGCCAGACCTTTTTGTTGATCGGATCGACCGCGAGCACCGTCGAACCGGTGGTGATGTTGGTGCCGCTGACCGCACCCCCGGGGGTCACCTGCGAAACCGAGGCGCAGGCGATGACATTCTCGGTCCCGGCCCAGTTGCATGACGGCGTGGCGCCGGCAAAGGCCGAACCCTGCAAATCGATGTGGGTCCCGTCGATGACGGTGATCGTGCACTTGTCGCAATCGGCGCCGACCGCGCCCCCGACCCCTTGCACCTCGACGACGTTGCCGGTCGCGTAATCGGCGGCGCTGGCGATGGTCAGGCGGATCAGCCCGCTGCCGTTGTTCGCGACCCCCGAGACGGCCTCGGCGTCATAGGGGATGTTGTTGATCGAGCCCCCGGTCCACGGCCAGGCGTGCACCTTTGAGATGTGCGCCACGTCGTTCGAGGCGTTGAACAGCATCCCGGCGGTGTCGTCGATCAGGACGTCGTCCATGATCATGCGGGCGTGGCCGGCTCCGTCATTGTTCGTAAGGGCGAGCGCGAAGCCGACGATGGCGCTGTGCAAGAGTGCGGCACGGTCGGCCGTCTGGGTGACGCCGGTGCCGGTAAAGCTGAGGACCTGCTGGTAATAAGCCTGGCCGCTGGCGGCGGGCCCCATGCCGTAGGGTGCGACGAGGACACCGTCGAGCGCCCCCCCCAGCGATATCGTGTAGGCCGGGTTGATCAGGATCGCGCCACCCGTCGTCGACGCCCAGTTGACGGGGTTGGTCGCGGGATCGCCGGCGACCGGCCCCGAGCTGGCGACCGTGCAGCCCTGCGGCACCACCCAGTTGGCGGCCGAGTCGTGCGCGTAGCGGTTGTTGCCGATTAAGAGGCGGCCGCCGCCCGTCACCGTTCCGCACCACGCCGCTG
>DATKFK010000841.1:0-6152 GCA_035544375.1 Thermoanaerobaculia bacterium | reverse complement strand
ACACCGACCCGCTGCAGCCCGAGCACGTCGGCCCAGATTGCGGCGATCTCCCGCTGGAGCGGCTGGCTCGGCTCGGCGTAGGCGCCGGCATCCTCGGGGCGCTCCGGCTCGGGCACGGGCAGCGCCTGGCGGTCGACCTTGCCGTGCGCCGAGAGCGGCAGCGCGTCGAGCAGGAGGAAGGCCGCCGGCACCATGTAGTCCGGCAGCTCCGCCTTGAGGAAGCGGCGCAGCTCGGGCACCAGGCGCCGCGCCGCCCGCCGCCGCAGCGGATCGTTGACCCAGGGGCGCGCGGCCTCTCCCTCGGGGGGCGCCGCGGGCGCGAGGGGTCCGAGCGGCGGCGCCGGCGGCGGCCCGGGCGGCAACGCCGGCGCCTCGCTCTCGTCCGCGTGCGCCGGACCCCTCGGCAACACGTCGAAGTCGAGCCCGTTGCCGCCTCCGGGCAGCGTCAGGTCGATCTCGCGGCCATTGCGCCCGGCCTGCTCGTGGAGCGTCTCGGGATCGACGGCCTCGCTGCCTGCCGCGGCCTCTGCCGCCAGGCGCTCGGCGATCGCGCGGCGCAGGTCCCCGACCGTCTCGACGCCCTGCGGCGGGCGGGCAAGGAGGTGGAGCGCCGCGGCCTCCACGGCGAGGCGGGCGTTGGGGATGCCGCGGACGGTCGCGGCGGGCGCAGCGCCTGCCGGCACGCCCGCCGGCACACCCCTTCGCGGCCCGAGCCGCAGCACGACGTCGTAGCGGAAACGGGTCAGCTCGTTGTGATGCCGGCCGCGCTTGAGCAGCACCTCGACCTGCCGGATCGCCGGCAGGCGGCGGACGAGATCGTGGAAGAACGCCGGCGCGACGGCCAGCTCCTCGTCGGTCGCCATCCCCTGGCGGACCTGCCGGCGCAGCTCGCCGAGCGGCATCTCGCCGGCGGCGCCGGCCAGGGCCACCGAGACGTGGAACGCCGCGAGCAGCGACAGGTTGCGCACGTCGCCGACGAAGACGGTGCCGTCCGGTGCGGCCGCCTCGACGGCGGCGGCGAGGACCCGCAGCAGGTAGTCGCCATCCGGGAAGTACTGCACCACCGAGTTGAGCACCACCAGGTCGAACTGGTTCCGGCCGATCCCGCGCCAGTCGTCGGCCCGCCGCAGCTCGAGCTCGACCGCCGGCGGGGCCGCGCGCCGCACCGCCGCCAGCGCCGCCGCCGAGAAGTCGGTGCCGCGGTAGCGCTCGGCGCCGGGCGCGAGGCGCAGCAGCAGCAGACCGGTGCCGCAACCCACCTCCAGCACCCGCCTGCCGCCCAGGGAGCGGAGGCGCGCCACGGTCTGCTCGACCCATTCGCGCATCTCCTCCCGCGGGATCGGCAGGCCGTCGTAGCTGCTGTTCCAGCCCTCCAGGTTCCATGCGATGTCGGCAACCGGGGCGCCGCCGCCGTAGGTCTCCTCGTAGACCGCCTCCCACGCGGCGACGTGGTCGCGCTGCAGCTCGCGCGCCATGGCGCTCCCCGCACGGCGCACCAGGTAGGCGACGAGGCGCTTGCCGGCGGCGTCCGCGTGGCCCGCGTCGCCACCGGCGCCGGGGAGGGCGGCGACCACCGCCTGCTCCACCTCCGGATGCCGCGCCAGCGCGGCTTCGACCTCGCCCAGCTCGATGCGGAAGCCGCGCACCTTGACCTGGCCGTCGAGGCGGCCGAGGAACTCCAGGGTGCCGTCGCCCAGCCGGCGTGCCAGGTCGCCGGTCGCGAAGCGGCGGCCGCCCGGTCCCGGCAGGAACTTCTCCGCGGTGAGCGCCGGCTGGCGCCAGTAGCCGCAGGCCACGCCGGGGCCGCCCAGCCAGATCTCCCCCGCGACCCCGATCGGTTGCAGCGCCCCGTGGTCGTCCCGCACCTCCAGGGTGGCGCCGGGCAGGGGGCGGCCCAGGAGCGGCCGCGCGGGCCCGGCCGGCGGAACGAGGTGACTGGACACGAAGATGGTTCCCTCGGTCGGCCCATACAGCACCCGCACCGCGGCGCCGGGGAACGCCGCGCGCAGGTCCGCCAGCAGCCTCGGGGGGACGGCGTCGCCGCCCACGAAGATGCCGCGCAGCGCGGCGCCCGGCCGGCGGGCGGGAGCGAGGCCGGCGCAGGCGGTCACGATCTGGCGCATCAGGGCCGGCACGGCGTGGAGCAGCGTGACCGGCGGGTGATCCGCCGCCAGCGCCGCGGCCAGCCGGTCCACGTCCAGGGCGGGTCGCAGCGGCCACAGCAGCGAGCTGCCGCCGGCGAGGAGCGGCGCGAGCAGCTCGAACAGGAAGATGTCGAAGGAGAACGGGGCGAGGCACGGCAGGCGGTCCGCGGCGTCGATGCCGAAGGCCCGGCCGGCGGCCGACAGCGTGTGCGCCAGGCTGTCGTGGCGGACGGCGACCGCCTTGGGCCGGCCGGTCGCGCCCGAGGTGTAGATCAGGTAGGCGAGAGCGGACGCCGCGGCCGGCCGCACCGATGAGGTCGAGGCGGGCGCGGCGGACACGGCAGTCGCGGCGGGCGAGACCGTCGCGGCGGGCGCGGCGGGCGCGGCGGACACGGCAGTCGCTGCGGGCGAGACCGTCGCGGCCGGCGCGGCGGGCGAGGCAGGCGCGGCGGCGGCCGCCACCTCCGGCCCTTCCAGCTCGATGAGCGTGCGCCCCAGCGTGGCGGCGGCAGGCAGGCTCGCCATCCCTTCGGGATCGGCCAGCACGACGGCGGCACCGGAATCGTCGAGCAGCAGGGCGAGGCGGGCCGGCGGCAGGGCCGGATCGAGCGGCAGGAAGACGCCGCCGGCCTTCCAGATGCCGAGCAGGCCGGCCACCATCCCGGCCCGGCGCTCGGCGCAGAGCGCCACGACGACCCCGGGTCCCACGCCCTTGCCGGCGAGGACTTCCGCGATGCGGTCGGCGCGCCGGTCGAGATCGCGGTAGGTCAGCGTCAGGGTTGCCGCGCCGTCGTGGACGGCGAGCGCCGGCGCCGCGGGCGTCCGCGCCGCCTGCGCGGCGAACAGCTCCGGCACGGTGGCCCGCGTCGCCGGCTCCCCCGCCGGCAATGGCCGGGTCTCCGGCACCGGGCCGGCGCCCGCGGCCACGGCCACTGCCACGCCCGCGCCCACGGCCACGGCCTCGCCCCATCCGCGGCCGATGCCGGCGCCGTCGTTCCACTCGACCGTCAACTGGTGGCGCTCGGCAAGCGTGAGCAGCGGCAGCCGCGAGACCGGCAGGTCCGGCGCCGCGAGCGCGCCGGCGAGCAGCACGAGGCACTGGCCCTGCATCCGGCGCGCCGTCGCCGGGTCGAACAGGTCGGTGGCGTAGTCGAGCCATCCCGGGAAGCCCGCCGCCCCTCCCGCCGCGGGCGGCGCGCCGGCAGTGGGCAGGGGTGCCTGATCGAAGGTCAACCCCAGGTCGAACTTCGCGGTGCGCGATTCGAGCGCGAGGAGCGACGGCTCGAGGCCGGGCAGCACGAGGCTCCCCAGCGGCGCGTTCTGCACCGTGAACATCACCTGGAAGAGCGGATTGGCCGCGAGGTGGCGTTCCGGCTGCAGCTCCTTGACCAGCAGCTCGAAGGGCAGGTCCTGGTGCGCGTAGGCGTCGAGCGCCGACCGCCGCACCCGCACCAGCAGCTCGCCCATCGTCGGGTCGCGCGACACGTCCTGCCGCAGCGCCAGGGAGTTGACGAAGAAGCCGATCAGCCCCTCGGTCGCCAGCTGGTTGCGGTTGGCGATCGGCGTGCCCACCACCAGGTCGTCCTGCCCGGTCCAGCGCCGCAGCAGGGCGGTGAACGCGGCCAGCAGCACCATGAAGAGAGTCGCGCCGCCGCGCCGCGCCGTCATTGCCGCCGCGGCCGCGAGGTCCTCGTCGAGGACGAAGCGCTCGCTGCTGCCGCGGAAGCTCGGGGCCGCCTGCCGCGCCCGGTCGTAGGGCAGGTTGAGCCACGAGGGCGCCCGCGCCAGGCGGCGCCGCCAGTAGCTCATCTGCCGGTCGAGCTCGCCGCCGTCCAGCCAGCGCCGCTGCCAGACGGCGAAGTCGGCGTATTGCAACGGCAGCTCGGGCAGGCGGCGCCCGAGATCCGCCGCGCGGCACCCGGCGAGCGCCGCGCCATAGAGCGCCTGGATCTCGGCGAGCAGCACCCCCATCGACCAGCCGTCGCCGGCGATGTGATGCAGCGTCAGCAGCAGCAGGTGCTCGTCCGGGGCGCGCCGCACCACGGCCAGCCGCAGCACGGCGCGCGCGAGGTCGAACGGCAGCGCCGCCGCGGCCGCCGCGAGGCGCGCCATCTCCGCCGCGGAGCGGTGCGGCGGCAGGCCGCCGAGGTCGACGAGCGGCAGCGCCGGGTGGTCGTCGGGCGGCGGCGCCGGCGCGATCACCTGCACCGGCCGGCCGTCGCGCGCCGCGAAGCTGGTGCGCAGCACCTCGTGGCGGCGCACCACCTCCCGCAGGGTCGCCGCGAGCGCGGCGAGCGACAGCCGGCCCGCCAGGCGCAGGGCCACCGGGATGTTGTAGACCGGGCTGCCCGGCTCGAGGCGATCGAGGAACCACAGCCTTTCCTGGGCGAACGAGAGCGGCAGGTCGATCCGCGACGCCGTCCGCGGCAACGCCGTGAGGGGCGGCGGCGGCATCAGAGCCACGCGAGCCATGGGGGTCATCGGAGCCATGGGCGCCATGGCCTCCATCGGCGCCGGCGACGCCGGCGCGCCGCCCGCCGTCCCGGGCTCACCCGCCGCCGCGGCGATGCACTGCTGCACCACCGCGGCCAGGCCGGCCACCGTCGGCGCCGCGAACAGGCGCTGCAACGGCAGCTCCACCCCGAACGTCTGGCGCACCCGGGAAACCACCTGGGTGGCCAGCAACGAATGGCCGCCGAGATCGAAGAAGCTCTCCTCCCGATCCACCCACGGCAGGCGCAGCAGCTCGGCGTAGATCCCCGCCAGCAGCTCCTCGACGGGCGAGCGCGGCCCGTTTTCCCGGGCACCCCGGGGTGCCGCGGCACCTTGGGCGCCGCCGGCCGCCGCGGCAGCCAGGGCCGCCAGCGCACGCCGGTCGAGCTTGCCGCGCGGCGTCAGGGGCAGCCCCGGCAGGATCAGGAAAGCGGCGGGCACCATGTAGTGCGGCAGGCGCTGCCGGCAGTGCTCCCGCAACGTGGCCGGGGACAGCCGGCCGCCGTCGTGCTCCGGCGTCTCCGGATGCTCCGGCCTCTCCGGATGCTCCGGCCTCTCCGGACGCTCCGGCCTCTCCGGACGCTCCAGGTGCGCCGCGTCTTCCGCGGCCTCCTGGGCCGCGACCACGCAGGCCACCAGCATCCGATCGCCCGGCACCACCTCGCGGACCACGACCGCCGCCTCGCGCACCCCGGGGCAGGCCCTCAGCACGGCATCGATCTCGCCGGTCTCGACGCGGAACCCGCGCACCTTGACCTGCTGGTCCAGGCGGCCGAGGAACTCGATCTCGCCCGCCGACAGCCGCCGCACCCGGTCGCCCGTGCGGTAGAGCCTCGCGCCGGGCTCCGGGCTCCACGGGTCGGGCAGGAAGCGTTCCGCGGTGGCGTCGGGCCGGCCCAGGTAGCCGCGCCCCGGGCACTCTCCTCCCGCGTACAGCTCTCCCGGCAAGCCCGGCGGCTGCGGCTCGCCCCGGGCATCCAGCACGTGGACCCGCACGTTGTCGTGCGGCACGCCGATCGGCACCGAGATGGCGGTGCCGGGGCCGCCGCCGCGCCGCAGCGTCCAGGAGGTGATCGTGAGGCCGCACTCGGTCGGTCCGTAGAGGTTCCAGACCTCGACGTCCAGGCGCTCGAGCAGCCGCGCGGCGACCGCGGTGGGCAGCGTCTCGCCGGCGCAGACGATCCGGCGCAGGCTGCCGCAGGCGGCGGCCCCCGGATCGGCGAGGAAGGGTCCCACCATCGAGGGGACGAGGTGGAGCATCGTCACGTTGTCGGCCGCCACCGCCCGCGCCAGGTAGGAAGGGTCCCGCTGGCCGCCCGGCCGCGCCAGCACCAGCCTGGCGCCCGAGATGAGCGGCAGGAACAGCTCGCTCACCGAGCCGTCGAAGGCGAACGTGGTCTTCTGCAGCAGGGCGTCCCCCGGCGCCAGCGGGCAGGCGGCGAGCATCCACAGCATCCGGTTGACGATCGGGCCGTGCGGGGTCATCACCCCCTTGGGCCGGCCGGTCGATCCCGA
>DATKFK010000840.1:0-4720 GCA_035544375.1 Thermoanaerobaculia bacterium | reverse complement strand
TCCGGGTTACCGCTTCCTCGGCGAGGACCTGGTCATGCAGGCCGGCGGCGGCGCCATGGCGGTCTTTGCCCCCACCGGGCTCTCCTACGACGGCCCGGCGGTGCAGCTCGGCCAGCACCTCGTACCGGCGCTTCTCGCGGGCCCCGGCACCGTGCTCGGGGATGCGGTCCTGCGCGGCATCCACGCCTTCGCCGCGACCGGCGACCGCACCTTGCTGCCGGCCTACACTCTGCTGGGCGATCCCGGTCTGGCGATCCAGTGAGCAGCTAGTGCGCTAGCCGCACGGCCTGGCGGGAACCCCCCTGGCCCGCTTCCCTCGCGCCTCTCCTGCCGCCCGGCTGCGGCGCGCTTGGGAAGCAGCGCGTATGCTGAAAGCACTTTGGATCACGGCGCGGCGGTCGCCATCAAGCGCGGATGTCCCGGTCTGAGCGCGGCGTTGCACGCTCTTTCATGAGACGGTAAACACCTTCTTTACGCTCGACCCGGTCGGGCACGCCGGCGCGGCGCTGTAGTGCCGTCGGCGATTTTCTTTTTCGGGAGGTCAATGATCATGAAGTGCAGAGCGCTCGTCCTTTTCACCGTGCTGTTCGTCGCGGCGCTGGCGGCCGCGGCCCAGACCCTCTGGCCCGAGTTCGGCCAGAACGCCGTACACAACGGGTCGGTGTCCGTCGCCGGGCAGAATGCCAACCGCATCCTGGCGACGCTGGTCTACGATCCCTTCGCCACGCAGGAGCAGAACGATCCGATCACCCAGAACAGCCTGCTGGTGCATTACCAGACGCCGCTGATCGACGGCAACGACGTGTACATGGAGTTCAAGAGCGGGACCTACACCAGCATCAAGACGTGGGAGACGCAGATCTGGAACGAGCAGCGGCTCACCTGGAGCAACGGCTCGCTGAACCGGATCTGGGCTTTCCAGAGCGACTGGAAACCGGCCCCCTACGGCACGCTCACGCTGGGGCCCGGTTGGGAGCCGGTTTTCCATGCGGCACTCTCCGGCAGCTACATCTACGTCCCGGGGGCTGGTGGCACCGTCTACAAGCTCAACAAGGCGGATGGCTCGGTGGCCGCCCACGTCAACCCGTTCGGCTCGAGAGTCGACACCACCATCTTCCTGGGCGGCCCGATCACCGTCGACGCGGCCGGCAACGTCTATTACGACACGCTGCAGCTGCCGCACGGCACCGACTCCTGGAGCGCGCTCAACATCAACTCCTGGCTGGTCAAGATCACCGCCGGCGGCGCCGCCACGGCGGTCCCCTGGGCGTCGATCACGCCGGGATTGCCGCCTGCCAACGGCAAGTGCCTGGGGATCTTCGGCAACGGCCAGCTGCCGTGGCCGCCGAGCCCGACCGCGGTGCCCGACAACGTCCAGTGCGGCTCGCAGCGGCCGCCTCTCAACTCCACCCCTGCGGTCGGACCGGACGGCACGATCTACGTGCCGAGCGTCGCCCACCTGTGGAGCCGCGAGGCCTGGATGCTGGCCGTCAATCCCGACCTGACCCCGAAGTGGCAGACCTCGCTGCGCGACCGCTTCCTGGACGGCTGCAACGTGCTGCTCCCGCCCAACGGCGCGCCGGGCGGCTGCCGCGCGGGCGCCTCCACCGGTTACGACCCGGCGCAGAACCGGCCGGGCGCGGGGCGGATCATCGACGACGGCACCTCGGCGCCGGTGGTCGCTCCGGACGGCACCGTCTTCTTCGGCGCCTACACCCGCTACAACTATGCCCAGGGCCACCTGATGCACTTCAGCGCCACCGGACAGTACCTGGGTGCCTATCCGTTCGGCTGGGATGACACTCCCGCGGTCTACCAGCACAACGGGACCTATTCGCTGCTCACCAAGGACAACCACTACGGCGACACCGGCTCGTACTGCAACGTCGACGCGAGCTGCCCGACGGACCGCACCGGCACCAACCCGGCCTACCCCGAGCAGTACTTCCTGACTCAGCTCAGCCCCAGCCTGACCGTCGAGTGGCAGTACCAGAACACCAACACCAACTCGTGCACTCGCAACTCGGACGGCTCGATCACCTGCGTTTCGGATCACCCGTTTGGGTTCGAGTGGTGCGTCAACGCGCCGGCCGTCGACGCCAACGGCGTGCTCTACGCCAACAGCGAGGATGGCGGCGTCTACGAGATCAACCAGGGCGGAGGGCTGCGCTCGACCCTCTTCCTCAACCTGGCGATCGGGGCTTCCTACACGCCGATCGCCATCGCTCCGGACGGCAAGGTCTACGCCGAGAACTTCGGCACCCTGTTCGTCGTCGGGCAGTGACGGCGGCCCGCGAGACATCAGCTCAGGGGTAGTCTGAATCGTCAAGAGGCGGCCGGAAGCAGCCGGCCGCCTCACCCCCGCCAGTCGAGGATCTTGTCCACCGCCGCCTGGGTGATGGGGTGGTAGCCGGGGCGGGCGCGGCCGTAGATGCGCAGGGCGGTCTCGGCGCCGGCGGGGGTCTTGGCCAGCTCGGTGTAGAGCGGCTGCAGGTACTTGCGGCGGCCGACGGTGAGCAGGAAGCGCTCGAGCGTGGCGTCGGCAGGCGCGTAGGCGTTGCGGATGGCAAGCAGCAGCCAGGTGTCCAGGATCTCGTAGTTGCCGGTGCCGGTCAGGTGGAACGCGGCGTCGAGCTCGGCCATCTGCCGCGGCGTCAGCTGCGGCAGGTTGCGCAGGAAGCGCAGCCAGTGATGGGTGGTCCAGCCGGCGGTGTCGAGCTGCGCCGGCGGCGTGCCGGAGGCGTAGGCGGCGACCGCGCGATCGACCCGCGCGAAGGCCGCCGAGCGGGCGCTGACCGCGGTCGGGGGCACGCCGGGCGCGTAGAGCCACTCGTCGAGGCGCAACGACTCGGCAAGGCCGGGGCTGGCGTCGAGCAGGTGTGCTTTGAGGTAGGCGGCGAAGCGCCGGGTGTCCATCGACTGGAAGGCGAACGCCTCGAAGTAACCGCGCAGGAAGCGATCGAAACGCTCGCGGCCGACCGAGCCCTCGATGGTCGCGAGCAGCAGCGCGCCCTTCTCGTAGGCGACGTCGGAGACGGCGTCGTCGGGATCGTGCCCTGCCAGGTCGAGGTGCAGGCGCGTGTCCGGGCTGTCCGGCCCCTTCTCCCGCACGGTCTCGTCGAGGTCCTGGCGCCCGAGCACGGCCAGCATGTCGGCGTAGTCCTTGCCGTAGAGCGACTCCATGATCCGCCGCTCGAAGTAGACGGTGAAGCCCTCGTTGATCCAGAAGTCGTTCCAGTTGGCGTTGGTGACCAGGTTGCCGGACCAGGAGTGGGCGAGCTCGTGGGCGACCAGGGAGACCAGCGAGCGGTCGCCGGCCAGGATCGTCGGCGTCGCGAACGTCAACCGCGGGTTCTCCATCCCGCCATAGGGGTAGCTCGGCGGCAGCACCAGCAGGTCGTAGCGTCCCCACCGGTAGGGTCCGTACAGCTTCTCCGCGGCCGCCATCATCTTCGGCGTGTCGGCGAGCTCCCAGGCGGCGCGGTCGAGCATCGCCGGCAGCGCGTAGACGCCGCTGCGGTCCGACAGCGCCTTCCAGGCCAGGTCGCCGACCGCCAGCGCCAGCAGGTAGGAGGGGACCGGCTGCGGCATGCGGAAGCGGTAGACCCCGTCAGCCGACTTGGCGGTGGGGTTCTCGGCGCTCATCAGCGCCAGCATGCCCGGCGGCACCCGCACCGTTGCCTCGTAGGTCTGCCGCACCCCTGGCGTGTCCTGGCAGGGCACCCAGGTGCGGGCGAGGATGGCCTGCGACTGGGTGAACAGGAACGGCAGCAGGCTGCCGGCCTGCGCCGGGGTGAGCCACTGCAAGGCCGCCGCTTCCGGGCGCGTCGCGTACTCGACGTGGACCCATTCGGTCCCGGGCGGGATGCGGATGGCCAGGGAGCGGCCGAGATACGGCACCGGGTCGCCGAGCACGAAGGGCGCGGCGGTCTTGCCGTCGGCCAGGGTCACGCGCTGGACGTCGAGGTCGCGGGTGTCGAGATAGAGCGTGTCGGCGCCGGTCTTGTTGCGCAGCCGCAGGCTGGCGCGCCCGTGAAGCCGGCGCGCGTCGAAATCGACGGTCAGGTCGAGGACCAGGTGCTCGACCGCCACCTCCGCGGGACGGGCGAAGGAATGGGGATCGGCGTCGGCCGGGACGGCGGGCGCGGCGGCGGCCTTGCCGCCAGCGGCCGCTGCCGCCGGGGGCGTGGCCGGCCGCGGTGCCGCGGCGCACGCAAGGAGCCACGGCATGCCGCCGGCGAGCACCGTCAGGGCCAGGGTGGAGAGCTCGAGAACACGCATCGAAGAACACCTCGTGAAGCAGCGCAGCATGCCGGCAGTCGCCGCGGTGCGCAGGGATCGCAGCCGATTGCCACCGGCCGCAGCCGGCAACCAGCGCGGCATGCGGAAGGCCGGGTGGATTATAGCGGCCGGTCAGAGCCCGTGAATCCTGACCTGGGGATGAGGCACGGCACGCGCTTCGGCGACGAGCTCCTGGTCGAGAGTCAGGGAGACCTTCTCGGTGCTCATGCCTTGAATCCTACTCCGAGTAGGATTCAGCGGCAGGCGGAGATCGCCGGCTCGCCGCGGTCGAGGGCGCGGTGGACCCGCTGTACCAGGGCGTAGACCTCGGGGCGGGTGAGCTTGGCGCCGGGGCCCGACGCCTCGACGCGGTCCAGAGTGGCGTGGGCGAGCTCGACCGGCAGGGCGGTGAAGGCGACCAGGCCGCGCTCGGCTCCGA
>DATKFK010000839.1:0-5863 GCA_035544375.1 Thermoanaerobaculia bacterium | reverse complement strand
GCCTCCACGTGCTTGCCACCGGCCTGGCAGGCATCGCCGCGGACGACGCGCCAGAGCCGCTGCGGGCGACCCTGCTGGGCCCGGCGCGGGTCATCCCGCAGGAGTATCCCGGAATCGCGTGCCGGGTGATCGACGTGGCGCCGCCGCGGCCATGGGAGAGCGCCGCGGCGCTGGTCGACTGCCTGCTCGACGAGCTGGCGAGCGGGGCGGCGGAGCCGCTGGTGGCCTATCGCGGCACCACGCGCTGGGTGCGCGTTTTCGCGCCGCTGCGGCTCGAGGCCCGCGACGGGCTGCCGGCCTGCTTGCAGGCCGAGGGCGTCTGCCTGATCACCGGCGGTCTCGGTGGCATCGGCCTCGCCCTGGCGCACCGTCTCGCCGCGGCGGCGCGATCGCGGCTCGCCCTGCTGGGCCGCTCGCCGCTGCCGCCGCGCGAGGAGTGGCAGGGCTGGCTCGCCGCCCACGGCGAAGCCGATCCTGCCAGCCGCAAGATCCGCGGCGTCCTCGCGCTGGAAGGGCTCGGCTCGGAGGTCATGACGGTCGCCGCCGACGTGGCCGACCGCGGGGAGCTGAGCGCCGCGCTGGCGCTGGCGCGCACGCGCTTCGGGCGCATCCAGGGGGTCATCCACGCCGCCGGCGTGCCTGGCGGCGGCATCCTCCAGCGCAGGACGGCGGCGGCGGTCGAGGCGGTGCTCGCACCCAAGGTCGCCGGCGCCCTCCTGCTCGACGAGCTGCTGGCCGAGGACCGCCCCGATTTCTTCGTCCTCTGCTCGTCGACGGTGGCATTCGACGGCGGCGCCGGGCAGGCGGATTACTGCGCCGCCAACGCCTTCCTCGACGCCTTTGCCCACTGGCGGCGCCGCCGCGGCCTGCCGGCGATCGCGATCAATTGGGGCGAGTGGGAGGACGTCGGCATGGCCGCCGCGGCCCGTGCCGGCGCCGCCAGGGACGCCGGGGACGCCGCGCGCACCGGGACCGCCGCGCCCATGGCCGCGCCCCAGGCGCCGCGCCTCCATCCGCTCCTCGCGCGCCGGGCGGCGAGCGGCGGCGGCCGCGAGGTCTACGCCGCGCGGCTCGACGCTCGCAGCGATTGGGTGCTCGCCGAGCACCGGCTGGCCGGCGAGCCGGTGCTCCCCGGCACCGCCTACCTGGAGCTGGCGCGCGCCGCCCTCGCCGCCAGCGCCGAGCTGGCCGGGCGCCCACCGATCGCCGCGGTCGAGCTGCGCGACGTCTACTTCATCGCTCCGCTGCGGGTGCCGGAGGGCGGTACGGCGGAGGTGAGCGTGCTGCTCGAGGAGGAGGAGGCCGGCGAGCTCGCCTGGAGCGTGCGCAGCGGCGGCGCCGGCGCGCCCGAGCAGCAGCACGCGATGGGGCGGATCCGCGCGCTGAAGCCGTGGGCGCGGGAGCGGCGCCATCTCGGGGAGCTGCTTCAGCGCTGCGGCACCACGGCGACGGCGCCGCCCGCTTTCGGCGGCGGCCCGGTCTGGTGGGGCCCGCGCTGGCAGAGCCTCCGGCACCTCTACCTGGGCGATGGCGAAGGGCTCGCACTGCTCGAGCTGCCGGCGGGCTTCGCCGCCGAGACCGCGGAGCTCGCGCTCCATCCGGCCCTGCTCGACGTCGCCACCGGCTGCTGCATCGCCTTGATCGGCGAGGAGGGGCTGCACCTGCCCTTCTCCTATGGCCGCCTGCGGCTGCAAGGCAGCCTGCCGGCCCGCCTCTACAGCCATTTCGTCCGCCGCGAGGGGGCGGCAGCGGGAAGGGCCTCGGGAGTCGCGATCTTCGACGTCACCCTGCTGGACGAGAGCGGTACCGAGGTGGCGCGGATCGACGAGTTCGCGCTCCGGCGCTCCGGCCTGCCGCCACCGGCCGCTGCCGGGCGAGAGACGACGGCGGGCGTCGCGCCGCCGCCGCGTGCGGAGCACAGCGTCGCGGCAAGCGCACGGGCACCCGGGCTCCGGCCGGCCGAAGGGACCGAGGCGCTGCTGCGCGTGCTGGCGCGGGTGACCGCCGCGCAGGTGGTGGTCTCGCGCCTCTCACCGGCGGCCGCGACAGCGGCCGGCGGCGCGGAGATCCCGGCCCCGGCGCCCGCCGCCGCGGACGGCGAAGGCGCGGGCGCCGCGGCGTCCGCCGCGCCGGCGCCTCACCGCCGCGGCGTCCATACCGCCTACGTCCCGCCGCGCAACGAGATGGAGCGCGCCATCGCGGAGACCTGGGCGCAGATGCTCGGCTTCGAGCGCATTGGCATCCACGACGATTTCTTCGAGCTGGGGGGCCATTCGGTGCTCGCCCTGCAGCTCGTCGCCCGCCTGCGCGAGAGCTTCGGCGTCGAGCTGCCGCTCGACGTCCTCTTCGAGGCTGCCACGGTGGCACAGCTCGCCGAGCAGATCCTCCGCCGGCTCGGCGAGGGGACCGCCGCCCTCGACCTGGGCGCCGCGCTCGACGAAATCGCCGGACTCTCCGACGACGAGGTGAGCAGTCTGCTGGCCGCCCAGACCCGGGAGGAGGAATGAGCCCGCAGCCATGGTGAATCCCAGCGAACGGATCAAGGAGCTCTCGCCGGACAGGCTCAAGCTGCTGGCGCGCCGGCTGCGCAAGGCCGAGCCGCGGCCCGACCGGCTGGAGGTGGTGCCGGCGCCGCAAGACCGCCACCTGCCCTTCCCGCTGACCGACGTGCAGCAGGCCTACTGGGTGGGCCGCACCGAGCTCTTCGACCTCGGCGGCGTGGCCTCGCACGCCTACGTCGAGTACGACATGGGCGAGATGGACGTGGCGCGCCTCGACAGCGCCCTGCAACGGGTCGTCGAGCGGCACGAGATGCTGCGCGCGATCGTGACCGCGGATGGCACCCAGCGGATCCTCGCGCAGGTGCCTCCCTTCCGGGCCGGGGTCCTCGACCTGCGCGAGCAGCAGGCGGCGCCGGCCGAGCAGGCGCTCGCGGCGCTGCGCGGCCGCATGTCGCACCAGGTGATGCCCGCGGACACCTGGCCGCTGTTCGAAGTCCACGTCACGCTCCTGCCCGGCCGGCGCTCGCTGCTCCACCTGAGCTTCGACATCCTGATCGGCGACATCTGGAGCTTCCAGGTGCTGCGCCGGGACCTCGAGCGCTTCTACCTCGATCCCGCGCTCGAGCTGCCGCCGCTCGAGCTGTCGTTTCGCGACTATGTCCTGGCCCAGGTCGCCTTCGAGCGGTCTCCCGCCTTCCAGCGCTCCCTTGCCTACTGGCGCCAGCGCCTCCCCGACCTGCCGCCGGCTCCCGAGCTGCCGCTGGCGCGCGACCCGGCCCGGCTCGGCCGGCCCCGCTTCCGGCGCCGCCGCGCGATGCTCGAGCCTGCCGCCTGGCGCCGCCTCAAGCAGCGCGCCGCGCCGCGCGGGCTGACTCCTTCCGGCCTGCTGCTCGCCGCCTACGGCGAGGTGCTGCTCGCCTGGAGCAAGTCGCCGCGGTTCACCATCAACGTCACGACCTTCAACCGGCTGCCCGTCCATCCGCAGGTCGGCGAGGTGGTCGGGGACTTCACCTCCCTGACCCTGGTGGAGGTCGACGCCCGGCGCGGCGCGAGCTTCGAGGCCCGCGCAGGGGCTCTTCAGGCGCAGCTCTGGCGCGACCTCGAGCACGGTCAGGTGAGCGCCGTGCGCCTGCAGCGCGAGCTCGCCCACGCCACGGGCGGCCGTCCCAAAGGCGCCCTGATGCCGGTGGTCTTCACCAGCGTCCTCTTCGGCGAGCCGGGAGAGCAGGACGACGGCGATGGCGAAGGCGACGGCCCCGCGCGGCGGGAGGGCGCGCTCGGCGAGCGGAGCATCCGGTCCGAGGAGGGCATCTCGCAGACGCCGCAGGTCTGGCTCGACCACCAGGTCGGCGAGGACGGCGGCGCCCTCTCCTACAACTGGGACGCCGTCGAGGACCTGTTCCCGGCCGGTCTGCTCGACGACATGTTCGCCGCCTACGCGGACCTGCTCGCGCGGCTCGCGGGCGACGACGGCGCCTGGGCCGCGGACCTGCCGGTTCTTCTGCCCGCGGCGCAATGCGAGGTCAGAGCGCGGCTCAACGCCACCGCGGCGCCGCGCGACGCCCTGCTCTTGCAGACGTTGTTCGAGCGGCAGGCGGCGCTCGCGCCCGAGCGCCCGGCGGTGATCGCGCCGGCGCGGACGCTGTGCTACGGCGAGCTCGAGCGGATCTCGAACCGGCTCGCGTGGCGCCTGCGCGAGCGCGGGGCGCGGCCCAACGCGCTGATCGCGGTGGTGATGGAGAAAGGCTGGGAGCAGGTGGCGGCGGTGCTCGCGGTCCTCAAGGCCGGCGCCGCCTATCTGCCGATCGATCCCGGGCTGCCGCCGGAGCGCCGGAACCACCTGCTCGCCCATGGCGAGGCGGCGGTGGCGCTCACCCAGGGCCGCCTCGCGGACAGCCTGGAGTGGCCGGCCGGCGTCGAGCGGCTCGCGATCGACCGCGAGGAGGCGGCGGCGGGAGAGTCCGCCGCGCCGCCCTTGGCGCAGGCGCCGGCCGACCTCGCCTACACCATCTTCACCTCCGGCTCGACCGGTCTGCCCAAGGGAGTCATGATCGACCACCGGGGCGCGGTCAACACCATCCTCGACGTCAACCGGCGCTTCGCGGTCACCGCCGAAGACCGCGTTCTCGGCCTCTCCTCGCTCAGCTTCGACCTCTCGGTGTACGACGTCTTCGGCACGCTCGCGGCGGGAGGCGCCCTGGTCTTGCCGGAGCCGGAGGCGGCGCGCAATCCGGCGCGCTGGGCACAGCTCGTCGCCGCTCACCGGGTGACGCTGTGGAACTCGGTGCCGGCACTGATGGAGGTCCTGGTCGAGCACGCCGAGGGGGGAGGCGGCTCCCGGCTTGCGTCGCTGCGGCTGGTCCTGCTTTCGGGAGACTGGGTGCCGGTCGGCCTGCCGGACCGCATCCGGGCGCTGGTGCCGCCGGCGCGGGTGGTGAGCCTGGGGGGCGCCACCGAAGCTTCGATCTGGTCGATCCTCCACCCCATCGGCGAGGTGGACCCCGCCGCCCCGAGCATCCCCTACGGCCGGCCGATGGAGAACCAGACGTTCCACGTGCTCGGAGCGCGCCTCGAGCCGCGGCCCGTGTGGGTGCCGGGGGAGCTCTACATCGGCGGCATCGGCCTGGCGGCCGGCTATTGGCGCGACCCGGACAGGACGGCCGCCAGCTTCATCACCCATCCCGGCAGCGGCGAGCGCCTGTACCGCACCGGGGACCTCGGGCGCTACCTGCCGAGCGGCGACATCGAGTTCCTCGGGCGCGAGGACATGCAGGTCAAGGTGCAGGGGCACCGGATCGAGCTCGGGGAGATCGAGGCGGCGCTCGAGCGCCATCCCGCGCTGCGCACCGCCGCCGTGGTGGCGCTCGGCGACCCGCGCGGGCATCGCCGCCTGGTGGCCTGCGTGGTGCCTCGCCAGCCGGCCCCGGCGGCGCCCGGGGCCGCGCCGCCCCAAGCAACGGTTGCGCCGCCTTGGCCTGCCGGCTCCGCCGGGTCTGCCGACCCCGCCGGGCCGGTCCCCCTGGCGCGCCTCGGGGAGCTGCTCGGGTGTCTGCGGCAGGCGCGGCTCGAGGGCTTCGCGCTGCCCAAGTACCTCTATCCTTCGGCCGGCAACCTCTATCCGGTGCAGATCCATCTCGCGGCGCCGCCGCGGAGCGTCGACGGGCTACCGGCCGGGACCTACTATTACCATCCACGGGAAGGCCGGCTGGCGCGTCTCGCCGGCTGGGACGAGACGCTGGCGGCGCTCTGTCCGGCCGGGGGCGGCTTCCTGGTCCTGCTGGTCGCGCAGCTCGACGCCATGCGGCCGGTCTACGGCGACCTGGGCCCCGAGCTCTCGCTGCTGGAGGCGGGCTACCTCGTCC
>DATKFK010000838.1:0-3207 GCA_035544375.1 Thermoanaerobaculia bacterium | reverse complement strand
CGCGGAGGGCCGGCGGATGGGATGCGGGATTTACGACGCAGTGCACTAGCATCGCCTTGCCCCAGGAGGCAGGACGCTGTAGCGCGGCGCCGGCGGGCCAGAAGGACCAACTCGTCTTGGTGTCCGTCACGTCGAGCGCGAGGCCGAAGAGCTTGCCCGGGCGAGGCACCGGCGCCAGCGTGGAGAGTGCGATGCGGATCTCCATCACTCCGTCGCCTGCAAGGGGTGCGTGGTTCGCCTCCCGTCATGCCGGAGATGCGTGAACGCGAGATAGAGATTGCGGCGTCATGCTTGAGGAGGACCCGCACCTCCCAGCCCGCGGCAACCCGGATGGTCACCGCCGCGGCGTCGTCCCACTCCCCGGCAGCCAGCACGCCGTCGACGTGAGCCGGATGGCCGGCCGGGATCTCGATGTCCGCGATGTCCCGGCCACCGGCTGGAGCTGAAGCGCCGCCCGCTGCCGCGAACAGGAGGCAGGCAGCGGCACCAAGGGTCCAAGCGGTGCCGCGCGGTCTCCTCGCGGCGCGACTCTTCGACGCCAGGTGGCTATCAGCCGGCGATGCCGAAGACGCGATGGAGGCCGCGGCGGCCGGCGAGGGTGACCTGCACCGCGCGGGTCGCGGGCGTGCGCTCGATCCAGCCGCGCTCGAGCAGCAGGTTGAGCAACTCGGCGCCCAGGGCTCCCGCGACGTGCGGGACTCGCTCGCTCCAGTCGAGGCAGGCGGGGGCGAAGGCGCGGCGGCGCGCTCGCGCCGCCGCCAGGTCGATGCCGAGATCGCCCAGCAGCTCGGCCCCTTCGGGGGTCACGTCGAAGTGCCCGCCGGACGAGCGCAGCGCACCGCGGTCGACGAGGGCGCGGGTGATGCCCACGCCGAGACGGCCCGCCAGGTGGTCATAGCAGGTGCGGGCGGCGCGCACGGCGCGGCCGATGCGGGCCTGGCGGTGGGTGCGTGGCGCCGACTCCGGCGCGAGGACGGCCAGCGCCTCCATCGCCCGCACCAGGTCCGGGCGGACGAGCCGGTAGAAATGATGGCGCCCCTGGCGCCGGCTGGCGACGAACCCGGCGGCGGCCAGCTTCGCCAGGTGGATGCTGGCGGTCGGCGCGGTGATGCCCGCCGCCGCCGCCAGCTCGCTGGCCGCCACCTCCTGCCCATCCGAAAGCGCCATGAGCATTGCCACCCGCGCCGGATCGGCGAGCAGCGCGGCGACGGGAGCGATGGCGGCGTCGGCAAGCACACTTTGATGTTAGCACAACTATCTTCGGATTACACTCCTGTCGTTTGGCAGGACGAAAGAGACCCGCCGCGAGCTCTTCGCCAGGAGGAATGACATGTCCGTGACCTGCATCATCCGCTACCAGATCGACCCGTTCCAGCGTGATGCCTTCAGGCAATATGCCGAGAACTGGGGGCGCATCATTCCCCGCTGCGGCGGCCACCTGGTCGGCTACTTCCTCCCGCACGAGGGAACGAACGACGTGGCCTGGGGGTTGATCGCCTTCGATAGCCTCGCCGCTTACGAGGCCTACCGGGCACGCCTGCGGGCCGATCCGGAAGGGCGGGAGAACTTCGACATGGCCCAATCGAAGCGGCTCATCCTGCGCGAGGAGAGAAACTTCGTGGAGGCCGTGGCTGGAACGCTGGGCGTGCCCTCGGCGATGAAATGAGGCCGGGCAGGCTGCAGAAACGCCCCGCCCCCGTTCAGCAGGTCGATCCCCTGACGCCGCCCCTCCGGGCCAGTGGGAAAATGGCTTTGCGGCTGAACGTCAGGGGCGTTTTCTCTCGCGCTTCCGGTCCCAGCGCCGGTGCATCCAGAGCCACATCTCCGGGTGGTCGCGGATCTCTCGCTCGATTGCTTCGTGGTAGCGGTGGGTGAGCGCCACGACGGCATCTTCGCGGCCGGCGCCTGCCTGGGCTCCGGCCGCGGCGCTGGTCTCGACATCGATCGCGGCGCCGGTTTCGAGATCGAGCGCGGCGCTCGCCTCGGCGCTCGGCGGCAGGATGGGGGCGCGGATGACCAGGCGGTAGCGGCCGCCGGGCTCGGGGTAGGCGAAGACCGGCACCACGGGGCAGCGGTCGCGGATGGACAGCCGGGCGAGGACGGGCGTGGTGAGAGCGGGGTGGCCGAAGAAAGGCACCAGGATGCCCTCGCGCTCCTGGACGCGCTGGTCGGGGAGGATGCCGACACGGCCGCCGGCACGCACCACCTGCAGCATGCGGCGGGCAGCGCCGCGCTTGGCGATCACTGCATACCCCAGACCGCGGCGCAGGCGCGACAACTCGCGGTCCAGATGGGGGTTGTCGGCGGGGCGGGCGACCGTATGGATGACGCCGCGATAGAGGCCAATGGGGCGCCCCGAGATCTCCCAGCAGCCGTGGTGGGCCCCGAGCAGGAAGACGCCGCGGCCGAGGCGCTCGGCGCGATCGAGGTGCTCCCATCCCTCGTAGCTGAAGCGGCGGCAGAGCTCGACCGCGTCGAAACGCTCGGAGGAGATGAGGTCGAACAGGGCGGCGCCGAAGTGACGGAAACAGGCCGCCACCAGCCGGCGGCGCTCGCCGGCGGCGACGGTCGGGAAGGCCAGGGCCAGGTTGGCGGTCGCCACCAGGCGGTGGCGGCGGTCGAGACGGTGCGCGAGCCGGCCGAGACCGGCGCCGAGCGGGCGCGCCGCGGCATGGGGGAGCGCGCGGATCAGCCCCTTGAGCGCCAGGTAGGCGCCGTACTCCAACCGATGCCGCACCGGGGCGTCCTTCAAGCCGGGCCTCGCCCGCGGCGCTCACATCGGCTGTGCCCCGACGCCGGCAGCATCGCCGGTTGCGCCGCCCGCCGTGTCGCCGCCCGCCGTGTCGCCACCCGCTGTGTCGCCACCCGCCGTGTCGCCGCCCGCCGTGTCGCCACCCGCCGCCCGTGCCGGCGCTCCGGGCGGCCGGCCCCTCGCGGCCAATCAGCGTGAGAAGCTCGGGTAAGCCCAGCCGGCGACAGGGCTGAACCGGCGCGACAAATGCGGGCTGGCCGGGTAGTGTCCCGCTCGGTTAATTCGCTTGCTAGTCGCCGAGTCATCTGCGTTCCTGGCAAGGCGTCGCCGACGCGGGCATAGTCGAAACTTATGTCGAGGAGGCGGCCGCAGTCACCAGCCATTGCGGCACTCCCGGCAGGTCGCAACGCAGCCAGGGACGCAGAGGGCCGGTGAATAGCATGCGAATTAACCGA
>DATKFK010000837.1:0-5710 GCA_035544375.1 Thermoanaerobaculia bacterium | reverse complement strand
TCCATCGCCTGGTATAGCACGCCGTCGATGCGGTACTTGATGATCACCTCGGTGTCGCGGGTCTCGATGTGGATGTCGCTCGCCCGGCGCTGGATGGCGTTGAACATGGTCGAGTCGACCAGCTTGATGATCGGGCTGGTGTCGGCGGTGATGCTGTCGATCGACAGCACCTCCTCGCCCTCCTCGTCCTCCTGCACCAGCTGGATGCGGAAGTCCTCGCTGGCCTCGTCCAGCACCCGCTGCGCGCTCTCCGACTTGGTCAGGATCTCCTGGATCGCCGAGCGCACGCCCACCTTGACCTCGACCGGCTGGCCGAGCAGCAGCTCGAGCTCGTCGATCTTGACCACGTTCGAGGGGTCGGCCATCACCACCGACAGCCGGCCGTCCTGCTGGCTCTCGGGGATGAACTCGTAGCGCAGCATCAGGTCGAAGGGCACGCGCCGGAACAGGTCGTTGTCGATCCGGAAGCGCGTCATGTCCACGAACTCGAGCCCGTAGCGCTCGGCGAACTCCTCGGCCTGCCGCCGTTCGGACTGCAGCCGCGCCCGCAGCTGTTCCGCGCTCTCCTTCTCGGAACCTTCGTCGGCGGCCTGGTAGGTGTTGGCGGCGATCATCGTCTACGGCTCCTTCTCCTGCTGCACACCTCGGAGCTGCGCATCAGAACTGGCTCTGGCCCAGGGCGCTGACCAGCGGCAGGTAGATCGCCACCAGGATCGTCGCCACGATGATGCCCATGAACACCAGCATCAGCGGCTCGATCAACGACAGGATCCGCGCCATGCGGGTCTCGATCTGTTCGTCCAGGAAGTCGGCGACGCTCGAGAGCATCTCGTCGAGCGAGCCGGTGGCCTCGCCGACCTTGATCATATCGACCGACATCTCGAGAAAGACGCCGCTGCGCTCCAGGGCCTCGTGGAAGGGCTTGCCCTCCCGCACCAGCTGGATCTGCGGCGCGATCGCCCGCCGGATCTGGAGGTTGCCGACCGCCTCGGTCGCGATCTCGAGCGCCGGCACCAGCGGGATGCCGCCGGTGAGCAGGGTGGCGAGCGAGCGGCAGAACTCGGTGATGCCGAAGCGGTGGAGCACCGGCCCCAGGAACGGCACCTTGAGCTTGGCACGGTCCAGCCACAGCTTACCCCCGTCGGTCCGGCTCCAGGCGCGGTACGCGGCGGCCGCCGCCACGGCGCCGAGCAGCAGCCAGATCACGTTGTCGTGGGCGAAGCCGGAGACGGCGATGAGCAGGCGCGTCATCAACGGCAGCTTCACTTCCAGGTTCTCGAAGAACTGGGTGATCTTCGGCACCACGTAGATCATCATCACGGAGATCATGACGATCGACAGGCAGATCAGTACCACCGGGTAGATCAGCGCCGTGATCACCCGCCGCCGCGCGTCCACCACCAGCTTCATGTAACGGATGAAGCGGCGGATGACCTGTTCGAGCTCGCCGCTCTTTTCGCCGGCCTTGAGCGTCGAGGGGAACAGCCGCGGGAACAGCTCGGCGTGCGCCTCGAAAGCCTCCGACAGGTCCTGGCCGCTCTTGACGCGGTCGCGGATGTCGGTCAGCACCGCCTTGAAATGCTGGTTGGCCATCCGCTCCAGCATCAGGTCCAGCGCCTGCAGCAGCGGCAGCCCCGCCTTGAGGAGCGCCGCCAGCTCCCGGTTCCAGACCATGAACTCCTGGACCGGGATCGGCTTGCGGCGGCGGCCGACGAGGCTGCCCACGGCGAGGCGCCGCGACAGGCCGCGGCGGCGCACCTCGAAGACGTGGTAGCCGAGCTTGCCCAGCTCGGTCATCAGGGCGGGTTCGTCGCTGGCCACGAACGTCTGTTCGAGCACGCGGCCCTCGGGCGTTCCCACTCTGCACTGGAACTGCATCGATCGCTCTCCCTGCTCTCGCTGGCTTCCGGTGGATCTCTCTCCGGGGACGGCGGGGGCCTTCGGCCTGCGGGCGTCCCCTCGGGTTTTTAGTGTCCCGGCACTCTAAGGCTCTGGGCGCGACCGCGGGTCGCCGCGCCGTACGGTCACGACGATGATCAGCGCTTCGCGGCTGCCCTCGCTGCGCGCCAGGCCGAGACTCATGGTCTGGTCCAGGCAGAGGTTGAGGCTGGTATGGATCAGCGGCACCGGCGTCTTGCCCTTCCCGGCGCGCTTGCCGACCTCGAAGTTCGCGAGCTTGATGCGCCTCGCCTCGAGCAGGGTGCCAAGACGGAAGCTGACGGCGTAGTCGTCTCCCAGCTCATAGGCTACCGCCTGCCCCTCCTGCGACGCCAGTTGCGCTTGCGCCTGCATCTCGTAGTTCTCGTAGGGCAGCAGCTCGCGCAGGCGCCGGGTCAGCCCTTCCGGAAGGTCGGAATGCGACACCTGGGGCGACACCACGGTGCGGCTGGCGCGCACGATCAGGATCTCCACCTTGAGCGGCAGCGCCGGGTGGTCGAAGCCGCGCAGCACCGGCACGATGTGGGCGAGCGCCGCGGCGGTGTCGCGGATGACCAGCGTGTTGCCGCCGGGTTGCAGCTCGAGCGTGCCGCGGACGGTAAGCAGCGGCTGGATCAGCGGAATGGCCTCGACCGCCTGCTGGTAGCGCAGGGTGTAGGCGTGCAGGACGAGCTCGTCGGGCTCACGCGGCTGCAGGGCGAGCGCCGCTCCGGGACCAAGGCACGTCCAGGCGACGCTCGCGATGAGCGCAAGGATCGCCAGGGGCCCCAGGGGCCTCCGGGGCGCAAGGGACGCGAGGATCGCGACAGGGCGGCGCACGGGTACCATGGAGAAACTCGAAAGTTTACCGCGACAGCCAGTCAGGCTCAAACGACGGGTCGACAGGGAGATGGGATCCCTTGCCGGCGGCGCCCGGGGGCGGCGGTGCGCCGGCGTGACGGGACGCGCTCAAACATCGAGCTTGTCGTCCACGATCATCACCACCGACATGTGCGGGCTGTCGATCTGGTAGACCCGCGCCTCGGGCCGGCTCAACCCCTCGATGGAGGGCCGCGACGAAGCCGGCAAGACGCCGGCGGCAGCGGCCCGGCCCGGCGCGCCCGCAAGGATCGGAGCCAGCGGCGGCAGCGGCATCATGCCGCCGGCGTCGGCGGCGGCCGCGTCGGCCCCGGCAGCCGCCAGCCGCTCGCCGGCGGCGGGACTGGTGGAGCCAGTGGAACCAGTGGAGCCAGTGGAGTCGGCGGCGTGCCAGCCGTGGCCGGAGCCAAAGATCAGGGCCATCGCCGTCAGTCCCGCTGCCAGCGCCCACCGTGCCGCGTGCAGCGGCTGGAGGTTGCGGAACGTGCGGCGTGGCTGGAGCCCGTGGAGCCCGTGGAGTGTCTGGAGCGCCGTGCCGGAGCCGCCGGCCTCCCGGGCGTCCCGGCCTTCGAGACGGCTGGCGGTCCGCATCGCGGCCACGGCCAGGCGGGCTGCCGCAACCTCCTCGGCCTCCTCGGCCTGCCCGAGGTCCGGCGCGGGCAGGCGCCTGAAGACCAGGGTCGGATCGGCGGCCAGCGCCTCCTGCCAGCAGCGCGGGCAGCCGCCGTCGAGGTGGCGCAGGGCTTCCTGCCAGCGGGCGGCGGCGTGGGGCGCGCCGGGCGCATCGCGGTCGGCCGGGTCCAGGCGGCGCCAGTCGGGGCAGCGGCTCACGTGCGCTTCTCCGTGTCCATGGCGGCCGATGGCGGCGCCGGCGCCGGCGCAAAGCTCGCGGCGTATTCGGGATAGCGCCGCTGCAGCTCGCCGCGCAGGCACTTGCGGGCATTGAAGAGGTGGTTGCGGACCGTCGATTCGCGGCAGCCCAGGATGCCGGCAACTTCGGGCGACGACAGGCCCTCGACCTCGCGCATCAGGAACACCATGCGCTGCTTCTCGGAGAGCGAGGCGGCCAGCTCGCGGAAGATGGCGGCCACCTCGCCCTGCTGCAAGCGCGACAGGTCGCGGTGGGCGCGGCCATCGGCGACCTGGCGCAGGTGCTGGCGCACCGGCTCCTGGCTGCGCTCGCGGCTGCGGCGGGCGCGCAGGTGGTCGATCGCGAGATTGCTGGCGATGCGATAGATCCAGGTGTTGGGGCTCCACCGCTCGTCGAACTTGCGGCGGTTCTCCCAGACCTTGAAGAAGGTCACCTGGACCACGTCGCGGGCTTCCTCGAGATCGCCGAGGATGCGCGAGACGAGCTGCAGCAGCGGCTTGGTCTTGCGGCCGATGAGCTCATTGAGCGCCGCCTCGTCGTCCTCGCGGAGGGCGAACAGCAGGTCGCGGTCGGAGACTTCGGCCCAGGGCGAGGAGTGCGGGCTTTGGCGGCGGGAGTAGACGAGCTCGAGCATCTCACCACGGTATACGCGGACGCCAGACTCATCGTCTACCGCGCGGCGCGACCGGCCGCCCTCCTCGGCTCGTCCTTCGATCTGTTCTTCCGCATCCAAAGGAGCGCTTAGGAGGTTGACGGCGCCCTCCGCATGCCGCCCATCCCGCGCTTCATGGGCATCCCGCGCTTCATGGGCATTCCGCGCTTCATGGGCATTCCGCGGCTCCCCTGCTTTCCGCGGATCTCGTGCTGCCCGCGGGTCCCCTGCCTCCCGTGGATCTCGTGCTGCCCGCGGATCTCGTGCTTCCCGCACCTCGTCGCTTGCGGCGTCGCTGCCCGGAGCACGGCTGGCGCCGGGCACGGCGAGGTGAGCTGCGCTCCTGCCGCGCCGCAGATCCAGCCATTTGTCGCGGATACGGGTCATGGGTTGCGGGCCGCGACGCCGCGGGCCTGACCGACGCACCAGCAAAGCGAGTTACGGCGCCGCGCGGCACGGATGCTTCTCCTCCCGTGGTGCGGCTGCCTGGTGATGCGCCGGACTCCGCCCCGAGTCGCCGGCAGCTGATTATACTTCGTCGCCGGATGAGTTCCTTGCTCTGGCTGGTCTACGAGGCGGGATTGGGCTTGGCGCTGCTGACGGCGGGGCCGTTCCTGCTGGCGAGGCGCGGCCGGCATTACCTGCCTACCCTGGCCGGCCGCCTGGGCGGCCGCGGCGGCGGCGGCGGTGGCAGCGGCGGGGAGGACGCCGGCGCCACGGGTGGCAGCCTGTGGTTGCACGCCGTGTCGGTGGGCGAGGTGGGCGTCGCGGCCACCCTGGCGCGGGCCCTGCCGCCCGAGTTGCCGCTGCTGGTCACGACCGTGACTCCGACCGGCCAGGCCCTGGCCCGCAAGGCCTTTGCCGGGAGGGCGCAGGTCGCCTACCTGCCTTTCGACCTCAGCCCGGCCGTGGCGCGCTTCTGGCGCCGCTTCACGCCGGCGGCCCTGGTGCTGGTGGAGGGCGACTACTGGCCGCTGCTGCTGCGCGAGGCGCGCCGGCACGGGTTGCCGGTGGCGGTCGTCAACGGCCGGGTCGGCGACCGCAGCTTCGGCCGGCTGCGCCGGCTGCGGCCGCTTGCCGGCCTGCTGTTCTCGGGAATCGAGCGCTTCGGGGTGCAGAGCGCCCAGGACCGCGGCCGGCTGCAGGCGCTCGGCGTCGAGGCCGCGCGCCTGACGGTCACCGGCAACCTCAAGTTCGAGACCCCCGAGCCGCGCGTCGACCGCCAGCTCGCCGCGGCCCTCGAGCGCCTGGCGGGCGGGCGGCCGGTGGTGGTCGCCGGCTCCACCATGCCCGGCGAGGAGGAGCAGGTGCTGGCCGCCTTCGCCGCCATCGGCGGCGGCCGCCGTGCCCTGCTGCTGCTGGCGCCGCGCCATCCCGAGCGCTGGGACGAG
>DATKFK010000836.1:0-3560 GCA_035544375.1 Thermoanaerobaculia bacterium | reverse complement strand
CCGATCTCGGCGGCGCGGTGCCCCGATGCGGTCAACGCATCGAGGAGCGGCGGCACCGCCGGCGGCGGCAGGCAGAGCAGCAGGCCTCCCGAGGTCTGTGGGTCGAAGAGGACCTCCCGCTGCGCCGCGCCGAGGCTCGCCCGGGCGGTGAAGGCCGCGGCGACGTTGTTCTCGTTGGCGCCGGTGCAGCCGGTGCTGACGCCGCTCGCCGCCAGGCGATAGAAACCGTCGTGGACAGGGAGACGCTCGAAGTCGACCCGCAGGCCGACCCCCGAGGCCCGTGCCATGCCGAGGGCGTGTCCGGCCAACCCGAAGCCCGTGACGTCGGTGGCCGCCGCGGCGCCGTGCGCCAGGGCCAACCTCGATGCCACGGCATTGAGCCGCTCCATCTCGCGCAGGGCGGGCTCGAGGCCCGCTTCGTCGAGCTTGTCCGCCTTGAAGGCGTTGATCAGCACGCCGGTGCCGAGCGGCTTGGTGAGCACCAGGCGGTCGCCGGCGCGGGCGCCCGCATTGGTGAGCAGCCGTCCGGGCGCCGCTTCGCCGACCACCGCCAGGCCGTACTTGAGCTCCGGGTCGCGCACCGTGTGGCCGCCGAGGAGCGCCGCTCCCGCCTCGCCCAGGGCGTCGGCGGCACCCTCGAGGATCGCGGCGAACACCCCGTCCGGCACCTCGGCTTCAGGGAAGCAGCAGAGGTTCAACGCGAACAGCGGCGTGCCGCCCATGGCGTAGACGTCGGACAGGGAGTTGGCGGCGGCGACCCGGCCAAAGCGTCGCGGGTCGTCGCAGACCGGGGTGATGAAGTCGGCGGTGGCGACCAGCGCCCGGCCGTCGAGCAGGAAAACTCCGGCATCGTCGGCCGTTTCCGGGCCGACCAGGACCCTCTCGTCGCGCCCGGTGACGCGGGCGAGAGGGCCGATCAGCTGCGCCAGGTCCCCCGGACCGATCTTGGCGGCTCAGCCGCCGGTCGTGGCGCAGGCGGTCAGGCGGAATTTCCGCCGCAGCCATGCCATGGCGGTGGATTGTACCCCGCCGAGCCGCGGCCCACCTGCCGGCGCCTGCCGCCGTCCGGCCGCCGTCCGGCTGCCCTGGCCATGTAGACTATCCAGACCATTCACCGCCGCCTTCAACGAACTGCCACTGGCACACGGGAGGGCTTCGATGTACAGCAGGCTTTCAACCTCGCTGGTGGCCGAGCTCATCGGCACCTTCGCCCTGATCTTCATCGGCGCCGGCAGCGTGGCGCTGTCCAGCCACCTGGTCGGCATCGCGCTCGCCCACGGGTTGGTGATCGTCGGCTTCGCCTACGCCTACGGCCACATCTCGGGTACCCACATCAATCCCGCGGTGACGCTGGGCGTCTGGGTGGCGGGCAAGATCGACGCCGCACGCGCCGGGGCCTACATCGTCGTGCAGCTGGCCGGCGGCATCCTGGGCGCGCTCGCCCTGCGCTGGGTGCTCGGCGGCACCGCCACCGGCCTTGGCGCCACCCGGCTGGCGCAGAACCTCGACCTTCACGGCACGCCCTATACCGTGACTCCGGGGGTGGGCCTGTTCGTCGAGGCCCTCCTCACCTTCTTCCTGGTCAACGCGGTCATGAACGCCGGCATCAGCGGCAAGGCGACGATCCCGGGCGGGCTGGCGATCGGGCTCACCCTGACCTTCTGCATCCTGATGGCGGGACCGCTGACCGGCGCCAGCCTCAACCCGGCCCGCACGCTGGGACCGGCGGTGGCGACCGGCAACTTCGACGACCTTTGGGTCTACTTCGCCGGACAGGCGGCTGGCGGCCTGATCGCGGGGCTGCTGTACAAGACCCTCTTCGCCGAGGAATAGCCGGGACCGTCACGAGATCGTCGCCGAGCCGGGGCGGTTCCCTCGACCGATGTGTGTTGCAACACGCTATCCGTGGTGGTATAACCCCGTCATGGGCGCCACGCTCCGCCACCGCATCCAGCAGACCCGCTTCGAGAGCGCGGCACAGGAAGCGCTGCTGAACCTGCTGGTGGCCGCCGACCACCTGCGGGCTCACACCGAGCGGCTGTGCGCGGAGTTCGGCATCTCGGCGAGCCAGTACAACGTGCTGCGCATCCTGCGCGGCGTCCATCCCGCGGGGCACCCGCGCTGCGAGATCGCGCGGCGCATGATCGAGCGCGCCCCGGACGTCACCCGGCTCATCGATCGCCTGGAGAAGCGCGGCTGGGTGGAGCGCGACCGCAGCGAACGGGACCGCCGGCTCTCGATCAGCCGCATCACGGCGGCGGGTCTCGAGTTGCTGGACAGCATCGCGCCGCGATTCGAGCTGGCGCAGCGGGACTTCGCCGAGCGGGTGCCGCCCGCGGACTGCCGCGAGCTGTCACGGATCTGCGAGGCCATCTACGGCGGCTGACGAGCGCCGCCCCGAGCAACTTCGCCTACCCTGATGCGTGTTGTAACACAGAGCATCACCTACCCTAAGGAGGAAAGCATGAACGCACAACTTTCGTGGATCTCGCGGTTGCTGCTGGCTGGCATCTTCATCCTGTCGGGCTTCAACAAGATCTCCGGATTTGCCGGCATGACCCAGTTTTTGGGCGGCAAGCTCGGCTGGCCGGCCCCCGGCCTGTGGCTGACCCTGGCCATCCTCTTCGAGCTGCCGGGCGGTCTGGCCCTGCTGCTGGGCTTCCGGACGCGCCTGGCGTCGCTGGCGCTGATTGTCTTCACGCTTGCCGCCACCATCTTCGTGCATGGCGCGTTCTTGAGCGCCGCCGCCGACGCGGCCGCCAAGCAGGACCAGATGGTGCACATCCTCAAGAACATCGCGATCATCGGCGGGCTGCTCAAGTACTACCTCGACGGCGCCGGCCGCTTCGCGATCGACCGGGAGCCGGCGGGGGCGTAGGTTCCGGATCGGCGCAACCCGGCGGCAGTCAAGTGTCCCGAGCGGGAGACTCAGCTGCCGGCCGGGTCGAGCTCCAGGACGCCGAAGCGCTCCGGCCGGTGGAAGTCCGGCGGGTCGGTGTAGGTGGGCGACCAGCAGCTGAGCTCCGCCTCGCCGCCGCGCGGGCGTTCGATGCGGTAGAAGTTGGCGCGCCAGCGGCCAGCCGTACGGCCGCCGAGCGCCGCCCAGGGGATGGCCAGCTCCGCCCACCAGTCCTGGCTGGCCGGACGTTCAGGGAGGACGTCCGGCCACCGCACGGGCAGGGTGCCCATGCGGCATTCCCCTGAGGGCTCATCCCGGCCAGTGCCGGCCGGCCCCGCGCGCCACTCGAGCCCCGGACACTCCCAGGAGGTGTCGGCCACCATGTCGGCCCGCCGTCCCGTCGGGTGCTCGATGCGGGCGGCGAACAGCACGCCCAGCGGGCTCACCTCGAGCTCCCAGTAGTGCCGGGGCGGGGCCTCCCCCGGCGCCAGGAAGACCTCCACCGCCTCCTCGCGATAGATGGGATCGTTGCGGTGGCGGTAGGTCCCCCAGGCGTCGCGGTCGGCGCACTCGAAGCGGACGTAGAAGGCGCGCCGGCCGCTGGCGATGCGCACGGCGGTGGCCTGCGAGGCGGCGCCGCTGCCATCCGCCAGCACGAACG
>DATKFK010000835.1:0-3372 GCA_035544375.1 Thermoanaerobaculia bacterium | reverse complement strand
GGCTTCGACTTCAACTCGCGTGTCAAGCGCGAGAAGCGCCCGCTGTCGGGCGCCATCAAGGTTTCCTAGCGGCGATGCGGGGCTCTGGGAACGGCGCCGGCGCGGTTGGGGCGGTCGCGGGCGGCGGTGGCGGCGGGGGGGCCGGCGGCGGCATCGAGATCGCGTGGCTCAATCCCAACCGCTACGGCGAGGCGGCGGCGCGGCTGCTGCGGCCCTGGCTCGCCGCCCTGCTGGCGGCGCTCTCGGAGCTTGCGGTCCAGCCGCCCGGCGGGGGGCGCCGCCGCCTATGCAGCTGCGGCGTGCGTTTCGCCGGCGACCGCGCCATGCGGCGGCTGAACCGCGAGTTCCGGGGCATCGACCGCACGACCGACGTGCTGTCCTTTCCCGGCGACGCCGGCGGGTGGGACGCCGGCGGGTGGGACGCCGGCGGGCCGGGTGCCGGCCAGCCGGACGCCGGCGGGCACCTCGGCGACATCGTCATCTCGGTGCCGGCGGCGCGGCGTCAGGCGGCGGCCGCCGGCCACGGTCCGGAGCGCGAGCTCCGGGTCCTGCTGCTGCACGGCGTGCTCCATTGCCTGGGCCACGACCACGAGGTCGACGGCGGCGAGATGGAGCGGCTGGAGCGGCGGCTGCGGCGGCGGTGGCTCGGTCCGGCGAGGAGGGGCCCGGGTGCGGGCTGAGCCCCGCTCGCTGGAGGCGCTGGTCTGGGCGGCGGCGGCGCTGCTGCCGGCCGCGGCGGTCGTCGCGGTGCTCTCGGCGCTGCTCGAGCGCAGCGGCCCGATCCGCCTGAGCCACTGGGCCGAGGAAGCGGGCGGCAGGCTGCGGGCGCTCTACGACCAACCGATCAGTTTCGGCGTCTTCCGCTCGCTGCTGTCGCTCGCCAGCCGGTTGCTGGCGCTCGGGTTGTACGTGGCGGCGGCGGCGCTGTTTGCCGCCGCCGGTTGGCCGCATCCGCGGGCCTGGTCGCTGGCGCTCACCGGCCTGGTGCTGGCCGCGGTCGAGGTCACCAACCGGGCGCTGGTCGGGCGCAACCGCGAGCGGGCCTTGCGCGCCTGCACCAGCTTCTACCGGCTGGCCCTGCTCGCCCTGCTGCCGCTCGTCACCGGCATCTCGTGGGCCGCCGGGCTGACGGCACGGGTGCGGGGACCGCGCCCGGAGCGCGAGGAGGAGCCGGAGGAGGACGATGCCGCCTCGCACGGGGAGATCGAGGCGTTCATCGACGTCGGCACGCGCGAGGGCATCATCGAGCCCGAGCAGGGGGAGTGGCTCTCCAATATCGTGGATTTCCCCGAAACCCAGGCGCGCAGCGTGATGACGCCGCGTATCGACATGGTCTGCGCCCCGGTCGCTTCGAGCCTCGACGCGCTCGCCGAGCGCTTTGTCGAATCCGGGCATACCCGCATCCCTCTCTACCAGGACTCGATCGACCACATCGTCGGCGTGCTGCACATCGTCGATCTGCTCAAGGCGCTGCGCGCGCCGTCGCCGCCCGCGGGCACCGAGATCCGGGAGCTGCTCAAGCCGCCCCTGTTCATCCCCGAGACCAAGCTGCTGGCCGACCTGCTCGAGGAGCTGCAGGCGCGCTCCCAGCAGATGGCGATCGTGGTCGACGAGTACGGCGGCACCGCCGGCCTGGTGACCATCGAGGACCTGGTCGAGGAGATCGTCGGCGAGATCAGCGACGAGCACGAGGACGCCCAGCCTGCCGAGAGGACGCCGCTCGGCGACGGCGCCTGGCGCCTCGACGGCCGCGCCCATCTCGACGTGCTCTACGAGCTGTTCGGCGTGGAGATCGAGGATGCCGAGTACGAGACCGTCGCCGGCCTCATCTTCAGCGCCCTGGGCCACGTGCCGCACGCCGGCGAAGGGGTCGAGCAAGCGGGCCTGCGCTTCACGGTCGAGGAGGTCGCCAACCGCCGGATCAAGAGCCTGCGGGTCGAGCGCATCTCGCCCGCCGCCGCGGAGGAGCTGTCCGCAGGGGGCAGCCCGGCATGAGCCGCGCCGGCACCGTGGCGCTGGTCGGCCGGCCCAATGCCGGCAAGTCGACGCTGATGAACCGGCTGCTCGCCGAGAAGGTGGCGATCGTCTCCGACAAGCCGCAGACCACCCGTCACCGCCTGGTGGGCATCCTGTCGGACACGCCCGGCCAGGTCGTGTTCTACGACACGCCCGGCATCCACCGGCCGCTCCACCGGCTCAACAAGCAGATGGTGCGCCATGCCCTGGACGCGATCAACGACGCCGACGTGGTGTGCCTGCTGGTCGACGCCGCCGAGCCCGCGGGCGCCGGCGACGCGTACGTGCTCGACCTGGTCGAGCGGTCCCGCGGGCCGCGCCTGCTCGTGTTGAACAAGATCGACAAGGTGCGCAAGCCGGACCTGCTGCCGATGATCGGCCGCTATGCGCAGAGCGGCAGCTTCGCCGAGATCGTGCCGCTCAGCGCCGCCACCGGCGACGGCTGCGACCGGCTGCTCGAGGCGATCTGGCGGCTGCTGCCGGAAGCGCCGCCGCTCTTCGATCCGGAGCTGCTGACCACCCACCCCGAGCGCTTCCTGGCTTCCGAGCGCATCCGCGAGAAGGTGCTCGCCGCCACCCGCGAGGAGCTGCCGTTCTCGACCGCGGTGCTGATCGAGCGCTGGGACGAAGAGGAGGGGCGGGGCCTGCTGCGCCTCTACGCCTCGATCCTCGTCGAGCGGCCGGGCCAGAAGAAGATCCTCGTCGGCCGCCAGGGGCAGATGATCAAGGCGATCGGCACCGCCGCCCGCCTCGACCTCGAGGAGTTCCTGGGCCGCCGCGTCTACCTCGACCTGCAGGTCAGGCTCGAGCCCGGCTGGCGCGAGGACCGCGCGCTGCTCGCCCGCCTCGACCGCGACGGCGACGTGGACCTCGGGTCGGGATCGTGAAGCTCTACGCCGGAACGAGCGGATTCAGCTACAGCCAGTGGAGGGGGAGCTTCTACCCGGACGGCCGGGTCGTCAGATGCGGATGCGCAGGGTGCCGAGCAGCTCGTTCTCGTTCTCGGTCAGGCCCGGGCGGATGAAGGTGCGGTCCCAGGAGTACTCGACGGTCAGGTCGACGTTGCCCCAGATGCCGAAGCGGATGCCGCCGTCGAGCTTCTCCCAGTTCCAGCCGAGGCTCGGCTCCGGCGTCGGCGCCTGGTTGTAGAAGCGGTTGTGGAGCTGCGACCAGCGCAGCGCCGGCGCCAGGTACGAGAAGAGCTGCCGGCCGCCGGCGGCCCACGCCAGCGGCAGCTCGATCTTCCAGGCGGCCTCGGCCTCGATGCCCGTGCGCCCCAGCCCCGCGACCAATTGGTCCACGAACTGCGCATAGAGCGACAACCCGCTCCCATGGTAGATCCGGAGGGGGGGGCCG
>DATKFK010000834.1:0-3050 GCA_035544375.1 Thermoanaerobaculia bacterium | reverse complement strand
TGCTTCCGCCCCAGCGCGCCGCCGGCGCCTGCCTCATGCTGGCCGCCGTCGCCCTGGCGGCGTGGGCCCTGGCGGTGTTCCGTTCGTGGCGGCTCGCGGCGCGCATCGAACACGGCCACGAGCTGTGCACGGCCGGTCCTTTCCGCTGGGTGCGCCACCCCATCTACCTGGCCATGGACCTGCTGGCCCTGGGCTCATGGCTGTGGGTGCCGACGGCGGCCGTCGGAGCGGGCGTGGTCCTGGTCGCGCTCGCCGGCGACCTGCGCGCCCGCAGCGAAGAGCGCCTGCTGCACGACACCTTCGGCCAGACCTACGACAGCTACCTGCGCAGCACCCGCCGCTGCGTGCCCGGGATCTACTGAGCTGCGGTCGGCGAGCCCACATCGCTCGCTCGACCACCTGGCCGGCCCCACCGCGGTGGCAGTCAGGGATGGAGTTTCTGGCCTTCGGCCAGCATGGCCACGAACTTCTTCAAGCGCCGCGATCGCGTCTCGGGTTTCTTGGCTTCGTGCAGGCGGTACAGGATCGCGTACCGGTTCGCGCTGTCGAGGCTGGCGAAGAAGGCCCGGGCTCGCTCGTTGCCTTCGAGCTCCTGCCGCAGATCGTCCGGCACTTCGGCGGCACGCTGGCCGTGGTACGCCGCCTCCCAGCGGCCGTCCGCCTTGGCCCGCTCGACCTCGCGCAGGCCGGCCGGGTGCATCCTGCCCTGCACGATGAGGGCGGCAACCCGCTCGCAGTTGATCTTCGACCACTTGCTCCTGGGCCGGCGCGGCGTGAAGCGCTGCAGCCAGTGATCGCCGTCGAACCTGTCCTTCTGCCCGTCGATCCAGCCGTAGCAGAGGGCCGCGTCGAGCGCCTCCGAGTAGGAGACGGTGGCGATCCCGGAGCCCTTCTTGGCGAGCTTGAGCCACAGCCCAGCGGACACCGCGTGGTGCTCGGCGAGCCACGCCTCCCAGGCGTCGCGGGACGCGAAGGAAAGGACTGGCTGGTCCTGCTTGGTGCCCTCGATACCCTTGGTGCCCATGAGGTGGACCTCGGCGGCCGAGCGGCCTGAGGAAGGCTCGCGCTCCCCCGCGCCGATCGCGGAATCAGCCTTCGGCCGGCGGCGGTTCTTCCATCCCCACCGAGAACATGCGCTCGAGGTTGTAGCGCGAGTAGACGCGGAAGGCGATCAGGGTTTCGGTGCGGACGATGCCGTCGATCTTCAACATCTGGTTGGTGACCGCCGTCGCGATCCCTTCGTTGTCGGCGACCCGTGCCACCGCCACCAGGTCGTACTGGCCGGCGACCGAGTAGACCTCGGTGATGGCCGTCAGCTCCACCAGCTGCTGGGCCACCTCGTTGATCTTCGACTTGTCCACCACCAGCAGGATGACGGCGCTGACCATGACCCACCCTCCGCAAGGCCGGCTCGCGGGCGGCTGCCCCATGCCTCGCGCCACTCTACAACACTCGAGCCGCCGCCAGACCGGCGCCCGACGCTGCCGGTATTCCCGATGCTCCCGATGGTCCCGATGCTCCCGATGCTAGATTAGCCGCCGTGCTGACCGGCGAGATTGGCGGCCTGCCGCCCGACCTGCTCGCCGCCGCGGTGGCGCTGCTCGAGGAGCTCACGGCCATCTCGTCGGACAGCGGCGACGCCGGCGGCCTCGGGCGCATGGCCGCACGGCTGGCGGCGATGCTCGCGGCGCGCGGCCTGGAGGTGGAGGTGCGGCAGGGCGTCGCGGGAGGAGGTGGTGGGCCGGAGGCCACGCCGCCGCGTGGTGTCGCGGGAGCCAGCGAGCCGGCCGCCGGGGCGCCAGCCGGCGACCGGGGCGCGCTGCCGGTCGTCCTGGCGCGCGGGCCCAACCGGCGGGCGGCGGCCCGCGGGCGCGGGCACCTGCTGCTCATCGGCCACTTCGACACCGTCTTGCCGGCGGCGCCGCCGCGGCGTTGTGGTGAGCCGGGCGAGCGGAGCGCACGCCTGGTGGCCACCGGCGCCATCGACATGAAGGGCGGTCTGGCGACGCTCGCCGGCGCTCTCGATCTGCTCGCGCAGCGCGGCGTGGCGCCCCCCGACGACCTGCTGGTGGTCGCCGTGCCCGACGAGGAGGTGGGAGGCGAGCTGTCGCGAGCCGCGGTGGCGCGCTGGGGCGCGGGCGCCAGGGCGCTCTGGGTGCTCGAGCCCGGCGCGCCGGGAGACGGGCCGGGGGCCGAGACCCTGGTGGGAGGGCGGCGCGGCCTCTTCGACTGGCGGCTCGAGGCGCACGGCAAGTCCGCGCACTCCGGCCTGCACCTGGCCGCGGGGCGCTCCGCCCTGCTCGCGGCGGCCCGCTGGTGCCTCGCGGCCGCCGGCGTGCGCGGCGACACGGCCTTGGCTCAAGGCGACGACGCGGCCCCACAGCTCGCGGGCCACGCGGCCGCCCACGCAGGCGACGAGGCAGGTCAGCCCACCTCTGCTGCGACGGGTAGCCGTGGCAGGCCGGCGGTGAACGTCGGGCGGCTGGTCGCGGGCGATGCGAGCTTCGTCGGCAACCTGGCGGCCGCGCAGGCGTTGCTGGGCACCTACCGCCAGCTCAACGTCGTGCCGGACAGCGCCGTCGCCGAAGGCGAGGCCCGCTTCTCGACCGTCGGTGCGGGCGAGGAGACCGCGCGCCGCCTCGCCGAGTTGGCAGCGACGATCGGCGCCGGCACCGGCACCTCCCTCGTCTTCACCCGCGGTCCGGTGATCCCCCCCGTCGATCCAGGCGGTCCGCAGCGCGCCTGGTGCCAGCGCGCCGTGGCGCTCGCCGCCGCCCGCGGCTGGTGCCTCGAGGTCGAGGAGGAGCGCGGCGGCATCTCCTTCCCCAACTTCCTGCCCGATCCCGGCCGCCTGCCCGTCCTGGACGGCCTCGGACCCATCGGCGGCGGCATGCACACTCGGGACGAATTCGTGGACCTGACCTCGTTCGCCCGCCGCATCGTCCTGCTCGCCGATCTGCTGCAAGCAGACAACGCCGACCGCTAGTAGCGGACCCGCCTCACGGAGGGCAGAGGGCCAGGCCGGGAACGAGGATATCCTTGCCGCCATG
>DATKFK010000833.1:0-5413 GCA_035544375.1 Thermoanaerobaculia bacterium | reverse complement strand
GGTGGTGCGCGCGGAGTAAGATGGCGCCCGCGGAGCGCCCACAGGCGTCCGCGTCGACCGCCCACTGCCCGCGTAAACCGCCACCCGATGCCCGCTTCCCTCACGCCGGCGCTCTCCGTCTCGCCGGCCGACGTCCGCGCGGCGCGCGAGCGCATCGCGGGGCGCGTCCATCGCACGCCGGTCCTCACCTCGCGCCAGCTGGACGCGCGGCTGGGCTGCCGGCTGTTCTTCAAGTGTGAGCTGTTCCAGCGGGCCGGCGCCTTCAAGGCGCGGGGAGCGTTCTCGCGGCTGACCCTGCTGGGGCCTGACGAGCGGGTGGGCGGGGTGGTGGCGTTCTCGTCCGGCAACCATGCGCAGGCCGTGGCGCTGGCGGCGCGCGAGCTGGGCATGCGGGCGACGATCGTGATGCCCGCCGACGCGCCGGCGCAGAAGGTGGCGGCGACGCGCGGCTACGGCGCGCGGGTGGTGCCCTACGACCGGGCCGCCGGCGACCGCGAGGCCATCGCGCGCCAGGTGGTGGCGGAAGAGGGGGCGGTGCTCGTGCCGCCGTTCGACGACGACGCGGTGATCGCCGGCCAGGGGACGCTGGCGCTCGAGCTGCTGGAGGACGTGCCCGACCTGGACGTGGTGGTGGCGCCCTGCGGCGGCGGCGGGCTGATGTCCGGCATCGCCGTCGCCGGCCGCGGATTGAAGCCTGACCTGCGGGTCTTTGGCGTGGAGCCCGAGGCCGGGGACGACATGAAGCGCTCGCTCGCCGCCGGCGAGCCGGTGACGGTGCCGCTGCCGGCGACGATCGCCGATGCGCTGATGACCATGCGGCCGGCGGCGCGGACACTGGCGATCGTGCGGGCCCTGGCCGAGGACGTGCTGACCGTCTCGGACCTCGAGCTGCGCCGGGCGATGGCGCTGCTCGCCTCGCGGCTGAAGCTGGTCGTCGAGCCCGGCGGCGCTGCCGGCTTCGCGGCGCTGCTGCACGGCAAGGTCCCCGGCGTGGCGGGCCGGCGGGTCGGCGTCGTGCTGTCGGGCGGCAACGTGGACCTCGACCGCTTCGCGAGCCTGATCGCCGGGCTTGAGGTCTAGACCTCCTACAGGAAAGCGGCGGTATCCGGCCGCCGCTCCATCCGCTCCGGCCTGCATGTCCTCACGGCTGCCGAGGCGCTCGGCGTAGCGCCGGCGGGAGATCGGCGAGTCAGCCGCGCATGCTATAATGCTACGTTGGTTCTCTGCGTTAGTCGCGAAGATGAGCGGTACTGCGATCCGTCTCGGGAGGGCAGGCGCGATGCCATTTACTCGTAGGAACGTCTGGGAGCTGGGCAACGATTGGGCAGACCCGATCCTGTGGTATGCGCGCGGCGTCGGCGCGATGAAGGCGCGGGCGCTCGCCGATCCGACGAGCTGGCGCTTCTACGGCGCGATCCACGGCCTCGATACGCAGCTGTGGCAGCAACTCGGTTACCTGGGCCCGTCCGACCCGATGCCGAGCGACGCCGCCGTGCAGCGCTTCTGGCTGCAGTGCCAGCACGGCAGCTGGTACTTCCTGCCCTGGCATCGCGGCTATCTCCTCGCTTTCGAGGCGAACATCCGCGATGCGGTGAGCAAGCTCGGGGGACCGGCCGACTGGGCATTGCCGTATTGGAACTATTTCAAGCCCGACGAATTCAAGCTGCCGGCCGCGTTCGCATCGCCGGACTGGCCGGACGGGCAGGGCAACAATCCGCTCTTCGTCCCGCAACGGTATGGACCCAACAGCGACGGCAACGTCTATGTGCCTGTGGACATGATCAACCTGGACGCGATGAACGATCCCGATTTCACCGGCGTCGCGAGCGGGGGCGGCCCCGGCTTCGGCGGCGTCGACACGGGATTCGAGCATGGGGGACAGGTCCATGGCGGCATCGAAACGCAGCCGCATGACTGGGTGCACGGGCTGGTCGGGGGCGGCGATCCGCAAAATCCCCAGCTGCCGGGCCTCATGTCCGATCCCGACACCGCCGGGCTCGACCCGATCTTCTGGCTGCACCATGCCAACATCGATCGGCTTTGGGAGGTGTGGCGGCAAAACCCCGCCACCCACGTCAACCCGAGCGACCCCAACTGGACCAAGGGCCCCGGCAACATCGGCGAGCGCGCCTTTTCGATGCCGATGCCGGGCGGAAATCCCTGGGACTACACACCCGGCGACATGGTCGACCTGGCGCCGCTCAACTATACTTATGACGATTTGACGCCTGCCGTGGCCGCGGTGCCGCCGAGTGCAAGGCTGATGCTGCTGGGAGCGAGCGCCGGGGCGGCGCAGGCGATGGAAGGAGCCGTCGCCGTGCCGGGCACGAAGAAAGTCGAGCTGATCGGCGCCAATCGAGACGCGCTGCGGGTCGCGGGCGGCGACATTCGCACGTCGGTGCAGCTCGATGGCGGGATGCGGCGCAAGGTCGCCGCGAGCCTCGAGGCGGTGGCGGCCACGCCGGCGGCCGTGCCCGACCGGGTTTTCCTCAACCTCGAGAACGTCCGGGGGCTGGTCGATTCGACGGCCTTCAAGGTCTACGTCGGCCTGCCCGCGGGCGCCAACCCCGCCGATCATCCCGAAAATCTGGCAGGCAGCATCGCGCTGTTCGGCGTGCGCAAGGCGAGCCGCGCCGATGGCGAGCATGCGGGCAAGGGCCTGACGTTCGTGCTGGAAATCACCAACCTCGTCGACCGGCTGCATCTGAACAATGCACTCGACGTCGATGCGCTCGACGTGCGGATCGTGCCGGTGAAACCAGTTCCCGAAGACGCGCAGGTCACCATCGGGCGCGTCAGCATCTTCCGCCAGGGCCGCTGAGCGGGCTGACAGACTGGCCTGCCCGGCCTGCCCAGCCTGACCCGGCCCGCCCAACCTGACCCGGAGCATTTCCGCCGATGACACCCGCCGCCCGCGAGCGCTTGCAGGTCCGGGCGGCTCTGGGGTCCATCAGCGCCGCGGCGTGGATGCTGCTCGCTCTCGCGCCGAGCGGCATGGCGCTGCTTGCTCACGGCGCGATGGCGATGCCGCGGGCAATGGTGCAGTCGGCCCAGTCGGCGCCGCCGGCGCCGCCGGCGTCGTGGATGTCGCTCGGCCCGCTGCCGCCGCTCTGCTCGGCCGCATCCCTGGCGGCAGGCTGGGCGCTGATGCTGGCGGCCATGATGCTGCCGCTGCTCACGGCCCCGGTGCGCCACGTCCACGACCGTAGCTTTGCCCGCCGGCGCGGGCGTGCCATCGCCTTGTTCATCGGGGGCTATGCCGCGGCCTGGATGGGGGCTGGCGCCGTGCTGCTGGCGCTGGCGGCGGCGGCGCGGCCGCTCGCTCACGGATCGCCGCTGCCGCTGGCGGCGGCGACGATCGTCGCCCTCGTCTGGCAGGCTTCACCCGTCAAGCAGCGTTGCCTCAATCGTTGTCATGCCCAGCCGGAACTGGCCGCCTTCGGGCTGGCGGCCGAGGTCGGCGCGCTCCGTTTCGGGTTGACGCACGGGGCCTGGTGCGTCGGCTCCTGCTGGGCGTTGATGCTGCTGCCCTTGCTGGTTGCGCGCGGTCACGTCGCCGCGATGGCTGCCGTGACGCTCTTGATGATTGCCGAACGGCTCGAGCGGGCGACGCCGCCACGCTGGCGTTGGCGCGTCCCGGGCAAGGCGGCGCGTCTGTTGGCCGCACGGGTGGGGGCTTCGACCCGCCGCGGCTGCCAGCCGTCCTCCGAGGGCGCCGCTGCGCGGCCGGCGTAAGCAAGGCGAGCGAGTGCGCCCGCCGGTTCGGCGCGTAGCCAGGTGGCCGCCAAGAGGCCAAGGTCCTCCCGCAGCACACCCGCTCGACCCCGGGAACCGGCCAGGCGAATAGGGATGCTCAATGCCCTTTTCGAACGCCGCAAAGGCTGCGCCGAAGCGCCGGCGCGCCACAGCGACCAGGCGAGGAGGCGATGGCCCGAGGGGCGATCGGGGCGCCGCTTCGACCGCCTTCTCGTAGGAATCGATCGCCAGGGGGAGACCGAGCGTCGCCCAGCCGTAGCCGCTCCGCGGCCAGTCGGCGCAGGTCGGCACGACTGGGGAAGAGATCAATCAGCGAGCCGTAGGCCCGCGACGACGCGGCCTTTTCATCCGCGGCCCTTCCCAGCTCTCGTCGAGCGCGATCAGCGCCAGCACGTCGCCGGGCTCTTCGGCGCTCCACGCCTGGGCCAGCACCCGGGCCTCCTGCCTGCGGCCGGCGCCTAGATCCGCCATCACTGCCGCGAACCGCCCCGAATAGAGAGCGATGGTGGGTTGCCTGGCGGCGGCACCGCGCAACCGACTCCCGGGTCTCGGATCTGGCCTCGGTCTCGGTCGCCCGAGGCGCTCCACCGCTTGGCCGCCCCACGCCTGATCTCCGCGGCGCCGCCATTGATCCCTGACGCGGCAGTGAAGATACCCCTAAATTCGAAGATTCACACCTGCCCGATCCTGAGCGTCCTACTCGCATCGGTCATTGCGGGCGAGGTCAGGGGCAGGTGGGCCATCCTTATGAGCAGCTACCCGAGCGGGATGTCGAGCCGAGCGCCGGCCACGTCGATGCGCCGGAACAGGGTCTGGCAGAGGTCTGGAGCCGTCATTCAGCCGAGATCTTCCGCCGGTGCGTCGCCCTGATGGGAGGCAACCGCGCTGAGGCCGAGGAGGCGTTCAGCCGCGTAGCCATGAAGGTGCTGCACAAGCTATCGGAACAAGGTCTGCAGGCGCGCGACCGGCGCGCCTGGCTGCTGCGCCTGACCCACAACGTGTGCATGGATCTGCACCGCGAGAACAAGCGCCGGCCGGAGCAGGAGATCGCCGTCGCCGGAGCTGCCGGTGAACTGCCCGCGACGGCGCACCTGCCGGCGCGGGGCGATCCCGAGAGCGGGTTCCTGGAGAAGGAGATGCAGGAGGTGCTGCGGCGCGCCATCAACGGCCTGGCCTGGCGCCTGCGCCAGGTGGTCCTGCGCAAGCTGGCCGGCGACTCGAACCAGCAGATCGCCGAGCGTCTGGGCATCACCGAGGTCAACCTGCGGAAGCGCCTGCAGCAGGCGCGGTCCGCCCTGCGCCTGGCACTGATCTCCTACCGCGATGGCGGCGAGCAGGAACCGGCCCGGCCGCGCTTCGACGCGAGAGCCGGCGGCGAGACCGCACCACCCTACCGCATCCACGCGCTCCGCCCGCTGCACCTCCAGCTGGCATCGGGAGTGGAGACCGACGCCACCCTGGAGATCGTGTTCGCGCCGCGCAAGGCCTCGGCGCGGCGCGAGCAGGCGCTCGCGGCCTATTGCGCCCATCACCCCGGCGGCTGGAAAAAGCGCCTCGAGATGGCCCATCACCTCATGCAGGCCGGGCGCCTGGAGGAGGCCATCCCGCACCTCGAACAGGTGGCCGCCAAGCAGACCGGCCGCTGGCAGTCCTGGTT